>JALHPH010000009.1 GCA_022842565.1 Fimbriimonadaceae bacterium | reverse complement strand
GAGTCAACCCTGTTTGACGGCAGGAAGCTCGTCAATGGCCGTCTGCTCCGCGCTCGGTTCGAGGATGAGCATGCTGTGGAACCGGCTGGATTCCATGAAAGGACCCGACGCCAGGAGCAGCCGCCGCACGGCGAGCCCCTCGAGGTAGAGCGCGTGGGTCTGCCACATCCCCGGGACCGAGTCTCGCCCGGTTTGCTTCAAGATGACCAGGCGATGCGGCGCCATATCCAGAAAATTCCCCGAATGCGCACAGTTGCTCGCGTCGCCTTCCCACTTGATGAGGTTTGCGCTTAGGTTGCCTGAGCGGACTAGTGGGTCGCCAAAAATCCACTCGCGGGCTTGTTTCCGGTCGGCGGAATCCAGAATCGAGATGCCGCGGGTGCGTCCACCATCGGAAATTGGCCCAATGGCCATGGCCCGTTTCGACTTCCAAAGCGACTCTAGGTATTGCAGGTGCTCTTTTTGCTTGGCGGGCATTTCGGCGGCGGAGATCGCTGCGGGGTCGCCCTTCATCAGGAAAACCACGTGCATGGGGCGGACATTTGGGTTCGCCAATGCCAGGCTGAGAGTCAACACCACTGCGTTCATTGTTGATCGGACGGCCCGGATTGGGTCGCGGGTTCTTTGGTTTTGGGTGGGTGGTTTTTTGGCGGGTTCAGAAAAACTGGTAGGCGGGGTGGCTTCTCACACGCCCTGCGATTTGGGTACAATTCTGGGTCCTGGTCGGTTAGCTCAGTGGTAGAGCACTACAATGACACTGTAGGGGTCACAGGTTCAAGTCCTGTACCGACCACCATCCCCTCGCAGTTGCTTTGATGCCACAGTTGCGCTTTTGGCTCCAGATAGAGGGCTAGTTTGTCCGCCAATTGGCGAAACTGCGCTCCGGCCCGGGGCCACTCCCCAGGTCGGGTCCCCGTCCCGTTCCGGGCCGCCCGACCTGCCGCCCCGGAGCGCCAAGGTTGGCGCGCGGTTGGCCCGGTGCATTGTTTTGGGGCCAGGGCGGATTCCGAAAGCCCTGAAATCTAGCACGGGTCGGCCCGGCGAGCCAGTCCGCCGTTTTTTCACGACAAAGCCAAGAGCACCTAGCCAACAAACCGGCCGAATTCAATCACTGGCACTTACGCACGTAAAACTGCCTTGAAGCCCAAGATCGGGGCGGAGGAGCGAAGCGACGAGGGGGTGGCCTCGGGCCGATCTTGGGTTTTAATGAAAAAATGGTCGAGTTTCCTGCCCGGAGCCACGCCCTTCCCGGCTAATGCGGGAAATGCGCCCAGTTCAACTCGGACGGGCCAAGAAATGACCCGGCGCTCCTCATCCATAAATTGCAGCGCAAAACCCAGAATCCAAAAAACCTTAGCGGCTGGGCTCGTCCAGCGAATCCTCGAAAAGCTTCTTGAGGCGCTCGCGTTCGGCGCGCTCGATTTCGCGCTTACGAACATCCTCTTGAAACGCCGCAAACTCCTCGGCCTCCTTCTTCTTCTGCTTCCTATCAAGCTTGGCGCTACCCCCGCTGCTTCCGCCATCAGTCGGATAGGCAACAGGCAGCTTCTGGCTCGCCCAAAACCAGGCAACGGCCAAGGGCAAAAGCGCAAAAACGCCCAGAAGAGGGATGGCCGTGCCCTTCGTAAAGAAAGTAACAATCGCAGCGATGGCCGCGATCCAGCGCGCTTCTAGCGGGATCATGCCAAAGAGCATCACCGTCGCCTTGGGACGCCGCGCAGCCCAGAGGCAGGTGAGCACTGCACAGAGGTCGGTCAAACTGAAGCTGATAACCGGGCCCTGGGAAACAGGCAGCGCCAGCGCGTAGAGTGCGTAAACGAGGTTGGTCGCCACAGCGAAGCCGACCATCGTGAGGATCCATCGCCGCGGGCCCAACTCACTTTCAACCGTGGTCCCGACTGTGCCCAACCACAGCATCGCGAACAAGATGACGAAGATGCCTCCAAGAGGAATGAGTGCGCCCGTCAGCAGGGTCCACGGCTGAGAAAATGCCAGGGAGGGAGAGAATGCGATCCATTTCAGAATTGGATCCAGTGCGCCGGCCCATGTAAGCACAAAAGCCACACAGTAAATGACAATCGTGCCCATCACTGCGGGCGATCGTCGGAAGACTTGCTGAAGGCCGTTCATGTTGATTATTCCTACGGTACCCATTCATTTCGGGTTGATTGCCATGCCAAAGCAGTGCGGCAACCCGGCCAAACCCCGACAAAACCCCGTTTTGCTCGCAACTACCGGCGAAAAGACTGCGCGAGCCACAACACCAGGGTCAGCACCGCGCTAAGCACAAGCATCGTCGCAATCGGCGCATAAACCCGCACGCCGCCCTGCTCCCAAGCCAGATCGCCCGGAAGCCGATCGAGTCCGCGCAGACCCGGCACATGCGAAGAACCCCAGACCAGAAGCCCCACCAAAAACAGCGCGCCCCCGGCCGCCATCAGCACCTTGGCCAAATCGTTCATACAGAATCCTACGAATTTCACCCTGCCAGGCGTGACGAAAGTCGCCGCGATCCGTCCAATCTCAAGCAGGTAATCTCCCGCCATGAACCGCATTCGACCGCTTTCGCTCATCTGCCTCGTCGCTCTTGGGGCCACCGCTTTTGCTGCCTTGCAACAAACCTACTCGCTGCAGCGCACCGCCAAAGTGGGCGACGAAGCCAAGTACTCCTTCAAAGCCGAAATGCAGTTCGGTGACATCAAGATTGAAGTCCGAGGCAAAAACAGCGAAAAGATCGTGAAGATCGGCGAGGACGGCACCATGACCGTGGAATCCATCCAGAGCGATGTGGTGGTGAAGACCCCCGACGAAGAGCAGCCGATTCCCGATGTGACTAAGGCGACCATGTCTTATGGCAAGGACCGCGTCATCACCACTTATTCGGATGAGGATGGCGAGGGCGATTCGGCATCGCTGCGACTGGCGCTCATCACCAGCATTCAAGCCCCCAAGGAAGCCATGAAGCTCGGCGACAGCTGGACGGCAACGATCAAGAAAATCGGCGAGGGCACCTACAACGTTGATGCCACATTTAAGCTTGTGGGCACCGAGAAAGTCGGCAAGTACGAGACGATCAAGATTGAGCTGAAATCTAAAGAGCTTGAGGCCGACGAAGCTGCCGAGGCTACCGGAACCGTGTGGTTGAATGTGGCCGATTTCAGCACCGTGAAGGAAGAAATTTCGATCAAGAGCGCGCCCATCGCGATGGCGCCTGCGCCGGTCGATATGAAGCTGACCAGCGAGCGCGTCGATTAACCCCCTGCCTCCGCTCGACCTCCGCGCTCTGCCTGTCGGAGCGCGGATTCTTGTCGCCTATAGCGGCGGCGCGGACTCCACGTGCCTGCTGGTTCTGCTGAAGGAAGCGGGCTGCGATGTCGTGGCGGGACACCTGAACCACGGTCTGCGCCCCGAAGCCGAAAAAGAATCGGAGCTTTGCGCCGCTTTCTGCGAAGAACTCGGCGTGCCCTTCGCGGGTGGCAAGGCCGATGCGCGCGCAATCGCCCAGACTTTTCGATTGAGTATCGCCGAGGCCGCGCGTCGTGCCCGGTACGAGTTCTTGCAACAAGCTGCCCATCAATTGGACTGCGCGGTGATCGTGACTGGTCACACGGCGGATGATCACGCCGAAACAATCCTTTTGAACCTGTCGCGCGGGACTGGCTTGCGCGGAGCGGCCGGCATCGCTCAGCAGCGCGACAACATCGTTCGGCCCATCCTGGCAGCAACCCGAGCTGAGACGCGGGCATTCTGTACCGAGCGAGGGCTGTGGTTTCACGATGATCCGACTAACTTCCTGGAGGATGCGCCGCGCATCAGGATTCGGCAGCAAGTGATGCCGGCGCTTACCGCCATCAATCCCCGGGCCATGGAGGCGCTCGCGCGCTTCGCGGAACTAGCCCGCGAGGAGGATGCCTTCCTGGATCAAGCAGCCGGCTCGCTCCTGCAACAGGCCGAACGCCCGAGCGAACACCCGCTCGCTTTTCTGACGCGCGACCTGGAGATCAGGCTGGACCGAGCGTTTCTGGTGGCGGCTCCGGCAGTCTTGCGTCGCCGCGCTCTGCGATTGTTGGCGCGCTACTTGGGCACCGAACTTGATCACGAGCACGCCGAATCGCTGGCCGCTCAACTGGTCAGCGGCGAGGAAGAAGCCATCGATCTTCCTGGCGGCGAGGTGCGCTTGCGCCTGCAAGCAGAGGACGTCCTTGCCGAGCGAATCCAGGAAGAGGAACCGTTCCGATATCCGGTCACGCTTCCCGGCGAGACCTTCGCGGACGCAATGGGTTGGGTGCTCACCGCGACCGTCACGCCGCCCGACGACTATCAACGTCCCGCGCGTTCGCTCGATGTAAAGATCGACGCCAAGGCGACGAAGGGCGGCTTGCACTTCCGCTCGGCGCAAACCGGTGAGCGTATGCAGCCCCTCGGCATGGATGGCACCAAGCTCATCTCGGATATGCTGCGCGAATCTGGGCTTTCCCGGCATGCTCGCCGCCGACTTCCGCTTGTGTGCGATCTGGTGGGGCCGGTCTGGATTCCGGGGATCGCCATTGCGTCCAGGGTGGCAATCACGCCCACCAGTCGCGAAGCAATTCACTTGAAGTTTGGGGCAATTGGCCCAGAACAGCCATAATGGAATCGAACGGCTGCGTGATTCGTTACGTAAGCCATAGCATAACCCTAGTTTGTTGGAGACCCGTTGAATAGAGCCGCACGCACCATTATCACCACGCTGATTATCTCGCTGACTCTGCTGATTATCCTCAGCATGTCGGGGCAATCAGGGTCGTTCTTGAACGTATCGAAACCCGAAAGATTCAATTACTCGCAGTTCCGCGAGGCGGTGGAGACCGGGCGAGTTGCCACCGCCGAATGGCGCGATGACACCATTTCCGGCGAACTGAAAACGAAGAGCGCGGAAGGCCGACCTCAGCGCTACGAGGCCAAAGTCGGGCCTAGCGGCGATGGACGCGCCGAAGACCTCTCGATTCTGATGGAGTCGAAAGACGTCACGATCAGCTATCCTGATCCGCCGATCAGCCCGTTCATCCAGCAGCTTTTCATCTGGACTTTCCCCATCCTCCTGATGGTGGCGCTGTTCTATTTCCTCTTCTACCGCCCCTCTCAGCAGGGTGGCAACCAGGCCATGAACTTTGGTCGGTCAAAGGCGCGACGCGCTTCGGAAACCAATATTAAGGTCACCTTTGACGACGTGGCCGGCATCGAAGAAGCCAAACAGGAGCTGTTCGAAATCGTCGACTTCCTGCGAAGCACCAAGAAGTACGTGGCGCTCGGCGCGAAAATTCCGAAGGGAATTCTGCTGACAGGCCCTCCCGGCGTCGGAAAAACTCACTTGGCGCGCGCCATTGCTGGCGAGGCTGGAGTGCCGTTTTTCCACATCTCCGGCTCCGATTTTGTGGAAATGTTTGTCGGCGTGGGCGCGGCCCGTGTCCGCGACCTCTTCGAGACCGCAAAAGCGCACCGGCCGTGCCTCATCTTCGTGGATGAAATCGATGCAGTGGGTCGCCAGCGTGGCGCGGGCCTCGGTGGCGGTCACGACGAGCGCGAGCAAACTCTGAACCAGCTTCTGGTCGAAATGGACGGCTTTGATCCGAACATGGGCGTGATCATGATCGCGGCCACAAACCGGCCCGACGTTCTGGACCCCGCTCTTCTCCGGCCCGGTCGTTTCGACCGCCAGATCGTTGTGGACACCCCCGACGCCAAGGGTCGCGAGGCAATTCTCCGCATTCACTCGAAGGGCAAGCCGATGGAGCCTGATCTCGACCTGGCTGTGGTGGCCAAGCGCACACCCGGCTTCACCGGTGCTGATCTGGCGAACACCCTTAACGAGGCGGCATTGCTCTCTGCGAGAATAAACAAGACTAAGATCAGCATGGCCGAGGTCGAAGAGGCCCTGGACCGCGTGATGGTGGGCCCGGCCCGACGCAGCAAAGTGATGCTGCCGAAGGACCGCGAAATCACCGCCTACCACGAGGCTGGCCACGCGATCGTCGGCGAGCTGCTGGAGCACTGTGATCCGGTTCACAAGGTCACGATCCTGCCGCGGGGCATGGCGCTTGGTCTCACTTGGACTCTGCCGCAGGACGAGTACAGCCATATGAGCCGCAGCAAGCTGCTGGACATGATCTCGATGACGCTGGGCGGATTGGTCGCCGAAGAAGTCGTCTACGGCGAGCGCTGGACCGGCGCAAGCAGCGACTTGGACCGCGTGACCCGCATCGGCCGCGCGATGGTTTGCGAATATGGAATGAGCGAGCGACTGGGCACTCTGGCCATCGGGCGGCGCAACCGCAGCCCGTTCCTTGGCCGAGACGTCTATGAGGATCGCGACTACAGCGAAGAAGTGGCCCGCATGGTTGACGAAGAGGTTCGAGGCATCGTGGACCGAGCCCACCAACGCGCGACTGAAATCCTGCAAACGCACCGAGCGCAGCTCGATGAGCTGGTGCGCGTGCTTTTGGACCGCGAGACCATCGACCGTGAGGAGTTCTTGGCGGTGCTCGAGGGACGTCCGCTTCCTGCCCAAAAATCCGATGACAGCACGACAGGAGGAACTCCCGCCGTGGACGTTCCTGCTGGCGATGTCGGTTTTGGCGGGCAATCCGGAAAGCTGGAACCCGGCACCGCGTAGCATCGCAGAAATCCCGGGTAAAGTGACGCCAGTGGAAGGAGCGCTGGTGGGCGGCGCAAGTGGATGCAGGTTCAATGAACGTCGATGTTCTGTACCAACAAGGCTTTCAGGCTCGGTGTGAAGGGCGCTATGGGGAAGCGCGACAGTATCTGTCGCAAATCCTGGTAGTCAACCCCCTTCACGCCGATGCCCAATGGCAAATGGGTCTGATTCAGGGCTTTGAGGGTGACTTTGATGGTTCCATCGAAACGTTGGATCGCGTCGTTGCCGCAAACCCTCTTCACGTCAAAGCGCGCTACGATCTGGCGATGACGCAGATGATGCTCGGCATGATCGACGAAGCGTGCGCCAATTTCAAAGAGGTGCTTCGCCTAGACCCCACCCATGAAGACGCCCTCCGCCAGTCGGTTTACTGCAACTAACCGGGCTGGGCTCCTCGCGGCCGTGGCGCTGGTGGCGATTCCCGTTTTCATCCTTTGGCGCGCGATTTTTCTCGGCGAAACGATCGGCGCATTCGGGCTTGCCCAGCAGTTTGGAGTGCCCGGTGTTTCAGGGCGAGCTTGGCCGGTCGATCTGCTTCAACTGGACGGTGTGCTCCAGTTCTATCCTTGGCGTGACGCCGTGCTGAGTTCGTGGCGCGTGGGCACGATGCCGCTTTGGAATCCCTACGTGCTGTTCGGCACGCCCTTGCTCGCCAATTCCCAGTCGGGCGGGCTTTACCCGCCGCACGTGTTGCTCGGGCTTTTGCAAGTGCCTACGGGCCTTGCCATCACTCTTTTGGCCTGGTTCCATCTGAGCATCCTGGGCGGCGGGTGCTATGCGCTCGCGCGCGAACTCGGTGCCATCCGGACAGCCGCAATGCTAGCAGCGCTGAGCGTGGTCGGCTCGACGTTCATGATTGCCTGGTTGCCGCTCGCGAGCGTGGTGAGCACGTTGGCCTGGCTTCCCTGGGTGCTGTTTGGGCTTCGACGGCAGCGGGCCACGCCATGGGCCGCGCTAGCCGTGGGAATGATGCTTCTGGGAGGGCATTTACAGTTTGCTGCGTTCGGTCTGATGGCGTCAGTTGTTTGGCTCTGCTTTGCGGACCGGACCCGGTGGCTGCCTGGGCTGGGCGCGCTGGCTCTGGGCGCGGTTATGGCGAGCGGGCAACTGATGGCGGTGCTCGACTACAGCCAATTTAGTCATCGCCGAAATGCGCCGTCTGAAGAGGGTTTTGCGGCCTACAGCCGGAGCGCCCTTGCCGCGCAGGATCTGGCGCTATTGGTCATCCCCTTTGCGCTGGGCGATCCAACCGCGCGAGTTAGCCAGGAGGAGAGGTTTTCGGCCAGCGAGTTCTGGCCCGCCCATCCGCTGAACCAACGCCCCAGTGCCAACTTTGCCGAGCAGGCGCTCACCCTCGGGCCGCTCGCTTGGTTCGGACTGTTTTTTGTGGCTTGGCGGCGCGATCGGGCGGCTTGGGCGCTGGGGGCGGTTGCGCTTCTGGGGGCACTGGTGGCGTTTGGGTCGCCGCTATGCCGGTTTCTTTACTTTGCTGTGCCCGGGTGGTCAGGCACGGGCTCGCCAGGCCGGGCCGTGGTGCTGGTGGTGCTGGCGCTGGCGGTCGCGAGTGCACTCGGTTGGCATCGGGTTCTTACAGAGCGAGCCGCTAGTCGCCGCCGCTGGACGCTGTATTGGGTCGGCCTTCTGTTCGGAGCAGTTGCGACGGTGAGCAGCCAAATGGTACAGCGATCCGAGTCGGCTGCGCCGCTCGAGCCCTTAGTGGCGCAGGGGCTCATCACCGGGTTGACTCAGTTTGTCATCGGTGCGTTGATTGTGGCGGCCCTGCTTTTCATCCAGTTGACCAAAGCCGCATGGACCGCGCCAGCCGGCTTCCTTGCCGGTATCGCGTGCATGGTGTCCATGGGCGCAACCAACCTTGTTCCCACCGGCCGGGTCGAGGTGGTCCCGCAGCCCAGTAGCGAGCGGGTAGCGGTTGCCGCGCCCGAGGTGCTTCCCGGTGCCTACCGGCAAAACCCGCCGAACTGGAACATGGTCCTGCGCCAGCCGAGGGTCGATGGCTACGATTCGCTTATCCATCGCGACACGGTCGCATTACTCAAACGGCTAAACAGCGACCGCGACCCGGCGGTCCTGGTGAACGGCAACATGATGGCCCCCGACCTGACCACTGCCCCGCGCGGAGTAGGGGTCTCGGCGCTCGTCGGGCCGGATGGAACGGAGATTGAGCAGACCGGCGAGCGGCGCGCGAGCCTTAACGGTGTCGGAGTTGCGATTACCAACGAAACGCCGATGAGCATCTCGGTGGAGATCGACGGGCCGGGCGACCTGATCGTCCATGACCGAGCCATGCCAGGATGGCGTGCGACCCTCAACGGCCAGCCGCTCCCGCTCATCCCGGGCGAGTTTCTAAAGGTCAGGGCACCGCAAAGCGGCCGTGTTGAGTTCGTTTACTGGCCGTATCGGGTCCATCCATGGATTCCCTTTGCGCTCGCGTTGCTCGCCGTAGCCGGGTGGTTGGCGCTTAGCCGCGGCGGCGCTTCTTCTGCAGCACGCGCTGAATAACGATCATCGCGATGCTCACCAAGAGCTGGCCCAATCGGCGTTTATTCATACCATCCCATACTCTCAGGTGCCGATGAGCGTTGCACTGCGGGACGCTGGACCCATCGGCCCGCGAACTGCGTAGTAGAGGGTATGAACCCTGCCCAGGAAAGCCGAGCTCAGCAATTGCTCACGCGCATCCGCTCGCTGGACACCGATCCCAAACTTCAGAACCTTGCCGCCGAACTTGAGCGCGAACTCAACCACTTGGAGGCGAACGAGGCGAAAGTGCAAGAGCGTCTCGCTGAATTTGAAGCTGCCTACGAAAAGCTCACTTCGCCCGCAAACCGGTTGGGCGTTTTCCTGGCCGAGCATGGCGATGGACAAGCGCTGATAGCCTTTGGTGACACGGAATATGTGGCACTTTTGGATCCAAAACTTGAAAATCCAGAGACTCTAGAGCCGGGTATGAGGGTGCGCCTGAACGAGGCCTACGCCGTGGTTGGGATTCTGCCCGCGCACGAGGGCGGTGGCATCATCAAGGTGAGCGAAGTGCTCCCGGGCATGCGGCTAAGGGTCGGGGGTGATCAACCCGGTGCGAGTGGGCGGATCGTCCACATGGCTGCATCGCTGGCAGAGAGCAAGATTGAATCGGGCGACGAGGTGAGGATTGAACCCACCGGACGCCTTGCGGTCGAGCATTTCCCGCAACAAAACGCCCGCGACTTCTTTATGGAGGATGTGCCGGTGACGCCGTGGTCGGCCATCGGCGGTCAGGAAGAAGCGATCGGCCTCATTCGCGACACGCTCGAACTCCCGCTCCTTCACCCCGAGCTCTTTGCCAAGTTCAAGAAGAAACCGGTGAAGGGAATCCTGCTTTATGGCCCTCCGGGCTGCGGAAAAACGCTGATCGGCAAAGCCATCGCGCATAACCTTGCTAAGGAATATTCTGAACGGCTGGGCAGGCCGGTCACAGAGTGCTTCCTCAGCATCAACGGCCCGAAAATCCTAAACATGTGGCTGGGCGAGACCGAGCGCCTGGTTCGCGAGGTTTTTGCGACCGCGCGCAAAAAAGCCGCCGAGGGGCAGCTGGTGGTGCTATTCATCGACGAAGCCGAGAGTGTGCTGCGAACTCGAAGCAGCGGCCGCTACCTGAATATCAGCAACACGGTCGTTCCGCAGTTCTGTGCCGAAATGGATGGAATTCTTGGGCTCGAGAATGTCGTGGTAGTGCTGACCAGCAACCGCCCCGACTACATTGACCCCGCGATCCTTCGCGCCGAAAGGATCGACCGTAAGGTCAAAATCCGCCGACCCGACCGCGACGCAACCCGCTCCATTCTCAGCATCTATCTGGACGAAGAGATGCCAATGGATCCGGCGTTGATGAGCGAATTTGACGGCGAACCGAGCTGCGCTCGCAAGGAGCTGATCGAATATGCGCTGGGTCTGCTTTGGAAGACCAGCCGCGAAACCGAGTTCTTGCAAGTGAGTCTTCGCAATGGATCGGTCGAAAAGCTTCACTACAAGGACCTGGTCAGCGGCGCGTTGCTGAAATCGGTCGTTGACCGCTCGAAAGACCACGCCATTGCACGGGCTCTGCAACACCCCACTCAGCCGGCCGGGCTCCGACGCGAGGATATCGAACTGGCAATCGAAGCCGAATACCGTGAAAACGAGATCTTCCCCAAGGGCGATCTGATGGAGGACTGGCTGAAGCTAATCGATCTGGAACCAGAGAATGTGGCAGCCATTCGCCCCCTCCGCGGGGCGACACCGAAGCCGACTACAGACCGCGTGATCTGACGCATAAAAAGAGCCACCCCAGATCTGGGGTGGCTCTTTTTGTATGGGTTCGATGCTTAGAACTTGTAGCCAATCCCAAGGACCCATTGAATGCGGTCCTCGCGGAAACCGGTCGAGGGTGTCTTGTCGTAGTCCAGAATGAAACGGAAGCTAGCGTCCATTCGGTCGTTCAGGCGGTAGTCCAGGCCGAGATCGCTCTGCAGATAGTAATCGCCTAGATCGGAGGGCTTTGGCACGAACCGGAAAAAGTGAGTAGTGACCAAGTTTGCGCTGAGCTTGCGGTAGTAGTCGCTTCCAAACTCCAGCGTGAAGTCATCAGTATCGGCCGAGGTTCGGTAGTTCTCGGCGATGATTCCAGCACCGGCGCGGACCTTCCAGCGCAGATCCTCTTCGGAGCGCAGCTTATAGACGATGCCACCAGTATAGATTTGGCGCAGGTCGAGCTCATTGATTCGGTCTCGCTCCAGCGTCGCGCTCACGTACCAATCCAGTGCCGAGTCGATCACCTGCTCCAGGATGCCGAAGGCGAGCCAGTTGTCGGTCGTGACGTCGTTCAGACCACCGACGCGTTGCTCGGAATACGCATAGCGCAGCCGACCGCTAATGGAAGTCAGGTCGGTTCGGCGACCAGTCTCCACCAAGGCGCGAAGGTTGAAGGTATTCGTGTCGGATTGAACTGCGTTCAGGTTCAACGTAAGCTTCGACTCGAAGCCATCGAGTGCTGCGAAAGCAGGGCTGACGCCCGCGACGAGTGCCGTGATGAATACTAGTTTTCTCACGCGGTCCTTATACCTAAATGTTTAGGGGGTGGGTTCGGGAGTGACCACGAACCAATCGCCGAGGGTCGAGCTGACCGTCACGGTCTCGCCGCTGAGCCCAATCACCGTCGGCACGCGCTCGCCCGTTCGCTCGGTGATGCGATGGTTGATCCCGGCTTGGTAGCCCGCGTGGCCGCTGCCGGCCAGCATCACCATGATGCGCCCTGGAGTGCGGGGCCTGGCGTCCATCCATTTGAGCGCCGAATCGGCCATGCCCACGTCCCACAGGACCTGGGCCGAAATCATGTTGTCCAGTCGGCGTTGGTCGGCCATCGGGTGCCCACCGATCATGGCCTGAAAGAACTGGCGGTGGGGCTCATAGCTCGGGTCGAAAGCAGGAACCTGGCCCTTTGCTTCCGCAGGCAGGTTTCCGGGTCCGCCCTGCCCGACTGCGCGCACCCAATCGCGGGGCACGTTCAGCGCGACCATCGGCAGCTTATGCTTCCGGACCGATTCGAAAAGCGGACGGTAAATCGCGAAATCGAAGCCCCATTGCGCTTTCCAGTTAGCCTTCTCGATGAATTCAGCTTCGGTCCACTTGCCCAGAGACCAGGGTGCCAGGTTCTTTTGGTTGGGCCGCGTAAACATTTCGAAGCCGACCGATACGTTGCGGCCCCGGGCCACGAGCGCATCCACTAGCTCGGCGCAAAAGCGCTTGTGGTCCATGTTGTCGTGCGACTCCCCGACCAGCACGAAACGGTGGCCATCAAGGGCTTCGGCGATGGCGGCGGCCGAAGTCGCGCGGCCAGATTGATCGAAGGTGCCCTGACCCACCGTAAGGGTGCGAGCATTGCCCAGCGGGAGGTTCCAGGGGTTCACCGTGGCTTGGGCCAGGGTGAGAGCGGCGAGGACCGAGAACGTCATGCCTCCATTCTACGCTGCCCTCGGCCCCGCTATTGTTGCTAGATCGTGCGCGAAAACCTAACAATCTGCTTCATCCAGCCACGGCACAGAACCTGAAGCAACCGAAATTTGAACCTAAGCTAGCTAGGAATAACACCTAACATTCCTCCTGTAACGCAGGCAAACACGAGGTGTGCCTGTTGGCGGAGCCAGGGAAAAGGGATCGGATGCCACTTTTTGAATACACAGCCATGGATGCGACGGGCCGAACGGTCAAGTCGGTCGTTGAGGCAGAAAACGAACAGGCCGTATTGTCTCGATTGCGAGCGCAATCGCTGCACTGCGTCGATATCCGCACCGCAAAGCGGGCGGGTGGCGGTTCCATCGGTCGCGGAAAGATGAAGGCGAAGTCGCTGGTGGTCTTTTCGCGTCAGTTCGCGACCATGATCGACGCCGGTATCCCCATTTTGCGCGCCCTCGAAATTCTGGTGGGCCAAGCGAAGGACCCGGTCTTGCGACCCGCCATCGAGCAAGTGCTCGCCGACGTGAAGGGCGGTTCGGCTCTGAACGAAGCCCTGATCAAGCACCCTCACGTCTTCAGCAAGCTGTATGTGAACATGGTGCGCGCCGCCGAGCTCGGAGGCATCCTCGACACCATCCTCGATCGCCTTTCGATGTTCCTTGAGTACGAAGCAGAAATCAAGGGCAAGATCAAGTCGGCGATGATGTACCCCGTCCTGGTCCTCTGTTTTTCGGTGCTGATGCTGTTCGTTTTGTTCAGCTTTGTACTGCCGAAGTTCAAAGAAATTTTTACTGACATGCAGGCCAAGATGCCCCCGGTCACGGCCGCGCTCTTTGGCTTTGGCGACTTCATGCAGGCCTCCTGGTGGATCATCCTGCTCATCGGTTTCGGCACCTTCATGGGCATCAAGTGGTACGGCAAGACGCCGAACGGGCGTTACAAGCTGGACTACCTGAAGCTGCGCGCCCCAGTGGTGGGCGACCTGGTTCTGAAGATGAGCGTCGCTCGATTCAGCCGCACCTTCGGAACGCTCATCTCGAGCGGTGTGCCGATGATGCGCAGCCTGGAAATCGTGGGAGAAACGCTGAACAACGTGGTGCTTTCCACTGCGATTGATCAGACACGCCTCGCGATCCGAGAGGGTAACCGGCTCAGCGTCCCGCTCCAAGCAAGCGGCCTCTTCCCGACGATGGTCACCCAAATGATCGACATTGGTGAAGAATCCGGTCGCCTGAGCGAGATGCTCGTCAAGGTCGGCGAGTTTTACGACCAGGAAGTCGAGACGACCGTGAAGGGTCTCACTTCGATGATCGAGCCTCTTCTCATTATCTTCATGGGTGTGATCGTCGGCTTCATCGCCATCTCAGTCATGAGCCCCATCTTCTCTATCGTCAACGAAGTCAAATAAAGAATTCCCCAACTTACAACTTAAGCACCGCCGGGGATGGCCTAGCAAGAGGCGAATCCATCCCCCGCGAGAAAGGACTCTCGTGAGGTGCGCCATCGATCAAGGAGTGATTGAGTATGGATACGAAACAGGGTCAACTCGACCCAGAAATTTTGGTGCAGCGCTACTACGAGCGACCCACACCAGAGCTGAAGGAGTGCCTTCTTCAGCAATACACTGGCACGGTGGAGCGCGTAGCACGGCGGTATGCAGGCGTCGAGGCGTACGAGGACCTTGTTCAGGTGGGCTTCATCGGCCTTCTGAATGCGATCAGCAAGTTCGACCTCGCGGCGGGTGTGCGGTTCAATACGTACGCCACTCACCTGATTACCGGCGAAGTGAAGCACTACTTGCGCGACCGTACTCAAATCATTCGACACCCGGCGTGGTTGCAAGAGCTGCGTCACAAGGTCAACCGTGCTCAGCTGAAGTTCCAGGCCGAGCAGGGTCGCATGCCCGGCGAGGATGAACTGGCGCTGGCGTGCGGCGTGAGCATCACAAGCCTCCGCGAAGTCGCTTCGACCGCCGACTCCCTGCGCGTTTCGTCCTATGACGCGGCAGTGCCCGGCGATGATGACAGCACCGAAATCGACCAGATGGCCGCGACAAGCGAGGATCAAATCTCGGTGGAAGAGCGGGTCGTCCTGGAGAACGCCATGGACCAACTTCGCGACCTTGAGCGCGAAGTGGTCATGATGTTCCACTTTGATTCGCTGAGCCAAACCGAAATCGCGAAGCAACTGGGAATCTCGGGCAACTATGTTTCGCATATCCTGCGTCAATCGATGTCGAAGCTCCGGCGAATTCTGGCGACCGAGGAAGTGAGCGACCGCAAGCTCAAGAAGCAGCTCAACATCTGCGACGATGAACTCGTAAACCCGAAGGTTGGGGCGTACAATGAGCAG
>JALHPH010000008.1 GCA_022842565.1 Fimbriimonadaceae bacterium | reverse complement strand
GCACGCGGAAAATCTCTTGGTGGGCGCGGTCAATGTCGGGCACATTGCGGATTCCCCAGCCGACTGTGACCGCTTCCACGCAACTGTCCGCCAAGGGGATCGCCATCGCGTCGCCCAACACTCGGGTTGCCTTTGCGTCCTTGGGCTCAGCCCGCTCCAGCATCGGGGCGCTGAAGTCAATTCCCACCAGAGTTCCGTCACCGATTTTTCTGCGTAGGATGGGAAAGAAGTCGCCGGTTCCGCAGCAGAGGTCCAGCACCGAATCGCCGGGCTTTAGGTTCAATTGCTCGACCGCGCACCGGCGCCAGCCACGGTCTAGGTTCAGCGAGACGAGCCGGTTGAGGCGGTCATAGCTCGGCGCAATCTCGTCAAAAAGCCGCTGGACTGTCCGTCGTTTCTGGTCGCCCTGATGCAACCAGGGTTGCTCAGGTGCGGTGGGCGGCGGCGGGGGCGACTTCTGCATGAACTTTCAATGTTTTCTGAAATCTACCACACTTGGCCCGTGAATACTCTCATCGCGACATAAAACCGGGATATACCGTAGGCTATATAGGCTATACTATGAACCTTATGTCCAACCGAATTCTGGCTTGTTGGGCTGCGTGTTGGGTGGCTTTCGCCCTCCTTTTGGTGGGCTGCACCCCTGCGCCTACCACGTCGCAAAAGCCGATGGTCGTGACGACCACGGGCTTTGTCGGCGACATGGTGCACCAGCTTGCGGGCGATGCCTGCGAGGTCCACGTCCTCATTCCTCCCGGGGTCGATCCGCATCTTTACAAAGCGACCCCCTCGGACGTTGCCAAGCTCCAAAAGGCTGACGTTGTTGTCTATTCAGGGCTGCACTTGGAGGGGAAGATGGGCGACATTTTGGAGCGGCTGAGCCAGCGAAAGCCGACCGTTGCCGTGGCCGAGAGCATTCCGAACCCGATTCAGGCGGATGGAGTGCCCGATCCGCACGTGTGGATGGACCCGATGCGGTGGCGCGAAGGGATCCCTACCGTAGCTGAGGCTCTCACCAAGCTCCAACCGGAAGAGGCAAAAAATATACAAGTTCGATCAGAAAAGCTTAAACAAAAATTCGGGGAAATTGATAAGGAGTTGCGCGATCTCTTTGCCGAGGTCCCGCCTAAGCAACGGGTCCTCATCACGGCGCACGATGCGTTTCGTTATCTTGGCGAGGCATACGGCTTCGAAGTGTTGGGAGTGCAAGGTCTCAGCACCGAAACGGAGGCGGGCCTCACCGATATCAACCGGCTTGTAGATCGCATCGTGAAGGACGAAATCCCTAGTGTTTTTATTGAAACCAGCCTTTCCCCGCGAAGCGTGGAAGCGCTCATTGAGGGGGCCAGGGCGCGCGGCGCCACCGTGCGACTCGGTGGAACGCTCTACAGTGACGCGTTGGGCGGCCCAGGCTCCGGCGCCGAAACGACCCTGGACATGCTAAGGACCAACGCAAAAACCATCGTCGCGGGGCTTAAATGATCCCGGCGCTGGAGGTCGCGGGCCTCAATGTGGCCTACGGCGTCAACTGGGTTCTGCAGGATGTGGATATGTCGGTGGAGGCAGGCAGTCTCACGGCCATCGTCGGCCCCAACGGCGCCGGAAAGAGCACTCTCCTTAAGGCCGTACTCGGGATCGTTCCTAAGCTGAGCGGCGTAGTCAGCCTCGCGGGGCAACCCTTCACCGGGGCCGACCCACGCGTGGCCTATGTCCCCCAGCGTGAGTCTGTGGATTGGGATTTCCCGGTGAGCGTCGAGGAAGTTGCTCTGATGGGCACCTATGGCCACATGCGGATGTGGGGCCGGCCCAGCAGGGCGGACCGTGACCGCGCCGCCGCCGCCCTCAAAGACGTCCAGCTCACGCCACTGCGGCACCGCCAAATCGGGCAACTCAGCGGCGGTCAGCAACAGCGTCTCTTTTTGGCGCGCGCCCTGGCCCAAAACGCCAGCCTCTTGATGCTAGATGAGCCGTTTTCTGGCGTGGACGCAGCCTCCCAAGAAGCCATTCTCGGAATCCTTGAGGGGTTCGCCCAACGCGGAGGCACGGTGCTGGCCGTCCATCACGACATCGCCACCGTGCAGCGAGCGTTTGACCACGCGATTCTGCTCAACCGCACCTTGGTCGCCCAAGGTCCGGTCTCTTCGGCGCTGAACCGAGCCAACCTCAAGGCTGCCTACGGCGATTGGTTCGACCCCCAGGAGGACGCTTGAGTTACAACACCTGGATCGTTCTGATTGGCGCGAGCCTGCTGGGGATGGTCTGCGCGGCCGTGGGGACCTTCGGCGTGTTGCGTCGCCAAGCTCTTTTGGGCGATGTGATGGCCCACACGGCTCTGGCCGGTGCGGCGCTGGCAGTTTGGGTTTCGGGCACGCGCTCGCTACCCATCATGCTTGCTACGGCCCTCCTCACCGGAGCGCTCGGCCTACTGCTCATGGAATGGTTGCGGCGAGTGGGACGGCTGCGCACGGACGCCGCCCAAGCCCTGGTGCTCGCCACCGGCTTTGGCCTCGGCATCGTGCTTTCGAGGGTTGTCCAAAACGTCTCGCCCGCAGGCGCACGTTCGGGGCTCGATGGGTTTTTGTACGGCAAGGCGGCGTCATTGGTGCGGCAAGATGTGTTCTTGCTCGCTGCCGTGGCGGCGCTCCTCTTGGGCGCCATCGTGTTGCTTTGGCACCGGCTCAAACTCACCTGTTTCGATCCCGAGGGAGCCACAAGTCAGGGCCTCGCCGCCTCGCGGTGGGTACAGGCGATGAATGCGGCGCTGGCGATCGTAGTGATCGTGGCGCTCCCTATGGCCGGGATCGTCCTGTCGGCAGGGCTCACCATCCTGCCAGTGCTGGCCGCCAGATTTTGGACCGACCGCCTCGCCAAATTGCTCGGGCTGGCGATGATTCTCGGCGGTGCGACTGCAGCGGGAGGAATTGCCCTCAGCGCGGCTCAGCCCGGTTGGCCCGCCGGGCCTTCGGTGGTCCTGATGGCAGGGCTCGCGTTCCTTGTCTCCTTCCTGTTTGCGCCGAAGAGAGGATTGTTAGGGCAGGAACAGGCCCGCATTCGTGGCGTCCGCGCGATCCAGCTTCGGGCGCACCTTTTGGCGACCCAGCGGGGCTTAACCGGACCGGTTTCTCCAGAAGGCGAGCGCGAAGCCCGGCGTCGGGGGCTCATTGACGGCACCCTGCTCACTCCAGCGGGCTCCGAGTGGCTTCGCAGCGAGGAGGCGCGGCTTGGCCGATAGTCTCGTCCTGATTCTTGCGCTCACTATGGCCGGTCTGGCTTGCGGCTGGGCGGGCCTCCCGCTGATCCTTCAGAAAGATTCGATGGTCGGCGATGGCATCAGCCACGCTATCTTGCCGGGCATCGTGCTAGCGTTTTGGGTCACCCAGTCCCGCGAGCCGCTCCCTATGCTTGTGGGGGCGCTTCTGGCGGCAGGGGCGATGGTCCTTTTGATGCAGCTCATGACGCGTGTGCGCATCGTGCCACGTGACGCGGCGCTGGGCGCGACCTTCACCCTGCTGTTCGCCATCGGCGTGATTGGGCTGAACCAAGTGGCGCGCCAAGTGGATCTCGACCCCGGTTGCGTCATCTACGGCCTCGCTGAGATGATCCCACTAGACACTGTCTTGCTTGGCGGCGTCTATGTTCCGCGGGCGTTCTTTATCCTTTGCCCGGCGGCGGTATTGGCGGGGCTCGCGGTGTGGTTCGGGAGGCGCGAGATCATGCTCGGTTTGCTCGACCCAGCCCATGCCCAGCTACTGGGTCGCAACCCCAGGCGGCTCAAGCTCGCCATCCTCATCGGGGTTTCGTGCGTGGTCGTGGCGTGTTTCGAGGCGGTGGGCAGCATCCTCGTGGTCGCGCTCCTGGTGGGGCCGGGGCTTGCTGCGCTTAGCCTCACGCATCGTTTCGAGAAGGCGTTGGCGGGCATTGCCGTTGCCTCCTTGCTCAACGCGGTACTTGGCGTAACTTTGGCGCAGGTCACGAACACGAGCGTTGCGGGCATGGTCGCGGTCAGCGCGGGCGTCCTGGTCGTCGCATCGATCTTGGTACGGCAACTGCTGGAAAAGCGCAATCAGGCTTTGGCTTCTTCTTCGCGCTGATTCGGTCCGCCGACCATCAGCGCATGGAACGCAACGACGGCGGCGCTCACGTGCACATTCATCGAGCGGCCCTTGCCCAACTGCGGGATAAAGACGGCATCGTCGCAGTGCTTCATTACGTTGGTGTAAACCCCGTTCACCTCGTTCCCCAGGACGAGCGCAAAACGGTCAGGCCAATCAAGGTCCATATAGGGCACGGCGCCCTCGGCCAATTCGATGGCGATCATGCGATATCCCTGTGCCTTCAGCTTGAGCGCGGCGTCTTCAGAAGAAGTCTGATGAGTCCAGGGGATTCGGCGGTGATGTCCCATCGAGGTCACGTGGAGCATGGGATCAGGCGGGGTCGGTGTGCGCCCTGTGAGAACCATCTGCTTCGCCCCCGCCGCGTCCGCCACCCGAAACATGCCCCCGACGTTGTAAGCATCCTCCCAATCCTGGAGCAAAAACGCCATCTCGATCCCCGCATCGAACTCCTGCTTAAACTGCTTATACAGTTCACGCACGCTCGTTTTGGAGGTCATTGTTTTCTTGGCGGCGTCTGGGTTCACTTTCCCGATTGTGCGGCAAACCGGTACTCTCTCGCCTGGAATGAGCAGCTATCAACGACTCCTGAAGCACCTGCTCTTTCGAATGGACCCGGAGCGCGCACACAACCTGGCCATGCGCGCTATCACGTCGGGCTTGGTCCGCACTCGATTAGTCTCGGATCCCCGATTGCGCGTCACGTGGCAGGGTCTTGAGTTCAGTAATCCGTTGGGGCTCGCGGCGGGGGTCGATAAGAACGGCGAGGCGGTGGAGCGATGGCGCGGCATGGGTTTTGGTTTTGCCGAGATCGGGACGGTGACCGCCCTCGCCCAGCCCGGCAATCCACGTCCGCGCCTCTTCCGGTATCCCCAACACGAAGCCATCGTCAACCGAATGGGCTTCAATAACGACGGCGCCGAAGCAATGGCCAGGCACCTCCAAGGACGTCGCGCGGGCATTCCGCTGGGAATCAATCTGGGGAAGAGCAAGGTCACCGAATTGGAGGCCGCGCCAGCCGATTATGCGATTTCCTACGGTCACTTGCGCGGCTTCGCCGACTATGTGGTGGTCAACGTGAGTTCGCCGAACACGCCCGGGCTGCGGTCTTTGCAAAACGTCGAATCGCTGCAAGCGGTTGTCGAGGCGATTCTAGGTACTCCAGGCCCCCATCCGCCGCTGCTGATCAAGCTCTCGCCCGATATGGCCAGCGAAGACCTTTACGCGGTCGTGGAATGGGTGAACAGCTTTCCAGTGGCGGGGCTCATTTGTACCAATACGACGCTCGACAAATCGGCCGTACCCGAAGCCAAAGATGAGCAAGGCGGCCTTTCCGGTCGGCCCTTGCTGGCACGCAGCAATGGTGTTCTGCGCGATGTGTCCGAGCGCCTGCAGCCTGAAAAACTGCTCATCGGAGTGGGCGGCATCATGGATGCCCAGGGGCTCTGGGCAAAGCTCGAACTTGGCGCAAATCTGGCGCAGGTCTATTCGGGCTGGGTTTTTGGCGGGCCGGGGATGCCAGCCAAAACGCTCCTCGGTCTATTGGACAGAATGTCGCATGAAGGCCTGAATTCTGTCTCGGAAATCACAAGTCGTAGCGCGCGTGCAACCCGTTCGCGTATCTTGTAATGCAGATCGTTTGCCATGTTCGAACCCACGCGCAACAAGCGCCTTCCGTATCTGACGCACTACGTGGAGCAGGACCGCGCCTTTCTGGCGAGCCAGCTGCGCGGTTTTTTCGACAAGCACGGGTGTGCGATCGCGAGTGCTTCGGCTGTGGTTTTGGGCGGATTTCCTCTTCTTGTTGGCACAGGACCACTCTTGGAGAGGATCCTCCTAGCGGGTCTTTACGCGTTTGCGGGCGTTTTTGCGGTCGGCATGATGGCGCTGCGGGACCGCAAACCGAAGACGCGGGCCCAAGAAGAGCTTGCGCAAATGAAGGTCATTCTGGATGCCTACCAGCAAGCGCTTGACGCTAAGCGGCTGCATCGAGACCTTGACTACGAAGCGGCCCAGCTGCTGGAGGTCACTGCCTACTATTGGTATGCGATTCACCAGGAATTGGAACGAGCGCCTTGGATCGGAGAACACGTACCGCACCATCTGAACGTTGTTCGGCAAGAAACCCTTGATGCTGCCGTTCAGATCATTCGCCGAGCGAGCAGCCTCGCCATTCGGTGCCTCGCTCCGGCCGGGGCCAACCGGACCGCGCTTGACGACGTGAAAGATAGCCTGCAGGATCTCGACCTAGACGGCCTCTTGCAGGGTTTCCGGCAATCGCTGAAAGGAAAAAAGGTGTATCGGAGCGAGCACTTCGATCTGGTGGGCGACGCGCTGCACGCCGCCGCAACCGATATGCGCCGCCTGCACGAGGAGCTTGTGAAGACCATGACCGAGCTCGCGCGCGGTGAGGGCGCGGTCGCGCCGGTCGATCTGCCCGTCGTGGAAGGAGCCCTTCGTGGCCTGCGCGACCTTCAGCAAGCCAGCCGAGAACTGCGCGATGAAGACGAGCCACGCCTCAGGCTCTGAACCTGGCTTGGAGCGCTTGAATCAACTCAGGAGAACCCTCGTCGGTCTCCAAATCAACCAGTGCCCAAGCGATCATTCTTTGAGTTGGCCAGCCGAACTCGGACTCAAGCCAAGCGAGTCGATCGTCCAAAAGTGCAGCGGCCAACGGGCTGCCGAGCGGGTTGCGTAGCCAAGCCACGGCCTCGAACGCAGGGTCCCCAAAGAGCCCCTTGGGGTCAATCGTCACCCACGAACCTTGAGGGCCTAGCAGTAGGTTTTCAGGGTGAAGGTCGCCGTGCAAAAAGACGGGCTCCGGCGCGCTTGCCAGCAGGCCCGCTAGCAACGGATGCGGCTCATGATAGAATGACGAAAGCGGCAGGCAATGCTCCCTACTCAGCCCGCGCATGGCTAGCACTGCTTTTAGAAAAACCTCCCGGCGCTGCGGCTCGTCCAGACTCGAATCGGAAAGCTTGGTTCCCGGAACTACGCGCTCCATGAGGACCGCGCCGGTCAAAGGATCGCCCGCCAGCACCCTTGGACCGCCGCGCCCCTGCAGAGCAAGCGCAGCCCAATAACCCGAATCCATCTCCTCGCCCTGAAAGGGGACCTTCAGGACACGGGTTGCGTCGGCATACACTCGCGAGCAATGCCCACCCGGGAGTTCTTCGGTCGCAACAAAACCAAAGGGCACGGCGCCGGTCATTCTTGCCAATCGGCGACAAAAATGTTGGTTTCTCCCCTCACCGTGCCAAAACGATTGCTGGACCAGATGAGCTTCTTGCCGTCCCGCGAGAACATGGGGAAGCCATCGAAATCGGGCGAATGGGTCACTCGCCGGAGCCCGCTGCCGTCGGTATTGATCACATACAAATCAAATTCGCGGCCCTTGGGGTCGCCGTAGTTGCTGCTGAAGATGATCTGGCGTCCATTGGGGTGCATGAAGGGTGCAAAGCTCGCAGCCGCCAGGTTCGTCACTTGACGCTTGTTGCTGCCGTCTGCATCCATCACCATGATTTCGAGCTTGCCCGGTCGCACGAGGTTCTGTTTCAGCAAGCGCAGATAGTCCTTCCGTTCCTCTGGACTCTCGATGGCATCCCTTCGATAGACAATCTTCTTGCTGTCCCAACTCACGAACGGACCGCCGTCGTAGCCATAGTCGTCGGTCAACCGCCGAACGTTCTTACCGTCCAAGTCGCTGCGATAGATCTCCAGATCACCTTCGAAAAGACCGGTAAAGGTCATGAACGAGCCGTCAGGGGCGATGGTGGTTTCGGCGACGTATTCGCGCTTGCGCAGAATGGTTTCCATCTTGCCGGGTTGACCGGTTTTGGGGTCGAGCTCGCGACGATAGAGCGCAAACTGTGGGTTAACCTTCCACAGATAGCCCTGGCTCATGTCCAGCGGCTCTTGGGCGCCTTTGTTGCGCTCATGGGTACTGCTGAAGTAAAGGTACTTTCCGTCGGGCGAGAAGTAGCTGCACGTGTTGCGGCCCTCGCCGGTACTGATGAGCGTCTTGCCGCTTCCGTCGGGAAACATCGTAAAGATCTGCTCATCGGGATAGCCCGGAAGCCTCGCCTGATAAGTGATCTTGGTGCCGTCCAGGTTCCAATAGGCCTCGGCATTTTGGCCCCCGAACGTGAGCTGCTCGATGTTCTTGAGGTTGATCTCATCTGTGTGAGCTGCGCGAGGTACTCGTTCCTGCTCGTCGGGAGCCATCAGACTGGCAAGCATTGCCGCATCGGCGTCGTAAGGGGGCAGGAAAGCCCCGCACGAGCAATGCGCACCATGATCGCCTGGCAGCATCGGTACGGCGGTAAGAACGGCTAAAGCAAGAAGAGCCATAAGTGCATTGAAGAGTACTCGCGACCATCAGTGTCGGCCATGACGGAAATGACGCTCGTGCCCGGGGTTTGATGGTTTTTGCGAGCTACGCGACGGGGCGGCTCAGGATGTAGCCAATGCCTACCGCGCCGAGTGCCAACACGCCAAGTGAGATGGCTGGCGAAGCAGTCCAAGCCCGGACCGCGCCCGGCACCGAAAACAGCACGATACAACTGCAGGAGATCACCTTAATGCGCGTCGAAATGCTTCCGTTTTCGATCCAGCGGCGAAGGATCCCGCCAAACAACGGATGCTGCAGCATCCAAGCCACCATTTTTTCGTTGCTGCGCACAAAGCAGGCAAGCGCTAGGATCAGGAAGATCGTGCCTGGCATCCAAGGGACGACATAGCCCACAAAGCCGATACCCAGCAGGCAAAAACCTGCCGCGTTCCACAAAACGCGTTGGGTGCGGTTCAGCATCTGCGTACGGACCATGTCTGTTCTATATTGATCGGCGCCTAGCGCCAGACATAGCGCTCATCTGACTATTGCAGGACGTTTTTGCTGAAGTCGCGGCGAGGGCTCATTTTTTTGCCACTCTTACGTATTACAGGAATAGCTATGCTGCGCAATAAAAAATCGGGTTGGGCGTTTGCCATCGGGGGAGTCGCTACGGTCTGCGCCCTCACGGTGATCGTCACGAGTCAAATGGCGAGTATGCCTGCCCAAGCATCCACGCTCGTTCAATCGGAACCCAAAGACGAGAAGGTGCCAACCATTCCGCGCAGGAAGCTCCCGGAACAAAAGATGCTGACCTGGAAAGAACTGAAACCCGAAGAAAAGAGCCCAGAACGCAAAGATAAAGTGGTGCTGACCGACGAGCAATGGAAGGAGAAGCTAACTCCGGAGCAGTACCGTATCCTTCGCGCTCACGGGACCGAGCCCGCCTTCTGCGGCGTGAACCTCGACCAAAAAGGCGAGGGAATCTACTTCTGCGCCGGATGCGATCTTGAGCTTTTCGTCAGCGAAACCAAATACGTGAGCGGCACGGGCTGGCCGAGCTTCTTCATGCCTTATCAGCGCGAAAACGTGTGGATGCGCAGCGACCGATCACTCGGAATGGTGCGGGTTGAGGTGCTTTGTTCGCGCTGCGATGGTCACCTCGGCCACGTCTTCCCAGATGGCCCCGAGCCCAGCGGGCTTAGGTTCTGCATCAATGGGAATGCGCTTCAGTTCAAGCAGTTCGCCAATTAAGGCTGCTTGATGGTCGCGACTTGGGCGGGTTTGCTGGCTGGCTCAGTAAATCCGCCAAAGGTAATGCCGCCGTCCGTGAACTTCCAATCGACAACTTGTCGCTTGGTAAAGTCGATGCGATGGCCCTTGGCATGGCCCGTGAGGGGAACTTGCCCCGCGCTCACATAACCCACAAATTGATTGGGGCGAATCCGCTTCACGTTGCAAACCCAGACCGCGTCCTGCTTATCCTTGACCGATAAGATGAGCTTTGCGGAAAAGTTTTGGCCCTGCCCCTTCCGAACTTTCGTTTCGAAGTAGTCGAAGGACTTTTGCGCATTGGCGATCGATCCCTCAAGCTCGGTTTTGGGTGTTTCTTCTTCGGGGGTCGCTTTCTTCCCCCACTGAGAATCGAGAGTGCAACCGCCTAGAGTGCACGAACAAACGACCAGACCCAACAGTTTGCTCTTCACCATAAACATCTCGGCACCCTCCAAACGAGTTCTTCCACGGGTATCGCCTGAATTGCCTGGTATTTATGGCAGGAATATCGTTCGCGTCAGTGCTTTTGCAGGGCTAGCTCCAGCACTTGCTCGCCGCGCTCCACAAAGTGGACTTCCAATGCCTGCCGGATTTCAACGGGCACTTCCTCCAGCCAGTCCTTGCGATTCATCGCAGGGAGAATGATGGTCTGAACCCCGGCTCGCTGGGCGCTGATCACTTTTTCTTTGATGCCACCCACGGGAAGCACCACTCCGGTGAGGGTGATCTCCCCCGTCATGGCAAGGAGCGGGCGTACGGCCCGCCCGGTGAAGAGCGATGCCAATGCGCTCAGAATCGTGACGCCCGCGCTCGGTCCGTCCTTAGGCACTGCCCCGGCCGGCACGTGAACGTGAACCTCCACATTCTCAAACGCCGTTGGGTCGATCCCGAGATCATCGGTGCGGGAGCGCAGATAGCCCAGGGCGGTGGATACGCTCTCGCGCATCACATCGCCCATCTGACCGGTCATCACAAGCCCCTTTGTACCGGGGAACTTCGCCGATTCGATAAACAGCACGTCGCCGCCGTGCGCGGTCCAGGCCATGCCCAGCGCCATTCCTGCGCGGAGTGGGCGCTCGCGGACCTCGTCCATCAGGTAGCGCGGCGCGCCGAGGGCCTCGGTCACCGCGCTGCGATTGAGGGTCACTTTGGTTTTTCGACCGGTCGCAAACTGCATCGCCACCTTGCGCAGGCAACTCGCGATCTGGCGTTCGAGGGTTCGGACGCCCGCCTCCCGCGTATAGTGCCGAATGATCGCCGCGAGTCCCTCGTCGAGGAATGCAACTTTGCTCGGCTTCAGTCCGACTTCAAAGGTCTGCTTCGGAACCAAGTGGCGCTTGGCGATCTCAAGTTTTTCAACTTCTGTGTAGCCCCCGATTTCGATAATCTCCATGCGGTCGAGCAGCGCGGCGGGGATGCCGTCCAGCGTGTTAGCGGTTGCGATGAAAAACACTTTTCGCAGGTCGAACGGCGTGTCCAGATACAGGTCTCGGAAGGCGAAATTCTGCTCGGGGTCCAGCACTTCCAGGAGCGCGCTGGCGGGGTCGCCGCGCATATCGCGGCCGAGTTTGTCGATCTCGTCGAGCACGAACACCGGGTTGTTTGCCCCTGCGCGCCGAATCATCTGGATGATCTGCCCAGGCATCGCGCCGATGTAGGTACGGCGGTGGCCGCGAATCTCCGATTCGTCGCGCATGCCGCCCAGCGACATCCGCACGAACTTGCGTTGCAGCGCCGAGGCTATGCTTCGCCCGAGCGAAGTCTTGCCCACGCCAGGGGGGCCGACCAGACACAGAATGGGCTGACGCACCACTTCATCCCCTTTCAGCTTGTGAACGGCCAGGAATTCCAGGATGCGTTGCTTGACCCGCTCCAAGCCAAAGTGCTCCTTGGCGAGGACTTCTCTTACCTGCGTCAGGTCCACATGGCCGGGTGTGCTGACTGACCACGGAAGCGAGGCTAGGGTGTCCAAATAGGTTCTTACGACGCCGTACTCGGGCGACGCAGGGTTCAGTTGCATGAGCCTTCCGAGCTCGCGCGACGCTTCGCGCTGGGCCTCGTCCGGGAGGTTGGCGGCTTCGAGCCGCTCGCTCAGCTCCCAGTAGTCCTCATTGCCAGCCGGAGCTTCGCCCAGTTCGCGCTGGATCGCCTTAAGTTGCTCGCGCAGATAGTATTCGCGCTGGGTTCTATTAAGCTCAAAGTTAACTTCAGAATGGAGCTTGCTGGTGAGTTCAAGGATGCGCACTTCACGCGTCGCTAGGTGGACCACCATCCGCATGCGCGGAATCAGCTCGCTCTCTTCCAGCACCGACTGTTTCTCGGCCACCGAGAGATTAAGGTGCGCGGCCACCAGGTCTGCAAGGGCACCGGGTCCTTTCAACGAATCCGTCATCCCCTCCATCTCAGCGGGCATGTTGGGAGAGAGCTTGACGGCTTGATCGAAAAGCCCGGTGAGTAGCCGGCGTAGGGCTTCGACTTCTTCTTCTTGCTCGGGCAGGACGGCCGGCTCGGGGATGATTTCGATGCGCGCGCGCAGATACGGGCGCTCTTGAACCTGCTCAACGATTCGGAACCGCTTCAGGCCTTGGACGATCATCCGCGTGGCGTCCGACATCTTGAGCACCGTACGCACCACAACCACGCAGCCGATGCCGTACACGTCGGCAAATCCTGGCTCGTCGGTCTCGGACTCCTTTTGCGTGACCATTCCGATCACCTTGTCGCTGCCGTGCAGAGAGTCGTCAATCAGGCGAATGCTGGCATCGCGGCCCACCGAGAGGGGCGCCACGAGCATCGGGAACAAGACGGCATCGCGCAGGGGCAGAAGATTTAAGACATCTGGGATCGGAGTGTGATCCACCTCAATCTCATCTTGAGGTGGTCCTTCGGTAAGGGCAGGCTCTTCTCCAATGGCGCTCAGTACTTCGCCTTGACGCTCAACGTCTTCAGCAGAGGGTTGGGGTTCGTCAGGCATTAGGTCAACAGGGGGAAACCCCTCTCTTTAGTACTTCAGAAAGTGCCCGGGGGTTAGCTTTCCATTATACTGGGCCTACGATTGGGCCTACGACGGCCCGGGACCCGCAACGGACCGGCGTCCACATTCGCTATCATTAAACCGCTATGCAACAGGAGGCAGGGACTTATGAGTGGTTTTACATTGGCCACTTCGGTCAATTGGGCCCCCTTTCGGCAGAGCAAATGGAAGATTTGATCCGAGATGGAGTGATCGAACACGACACGTACATCTGGCGATCCGGCATGAGCGACTGGATCCGTGCATCCTCCTCACCCGACTTCGGCGCTTTGCTACGCCGCACAGGAAACACCACACCGCCGCCGCCCCCCACGCCCGGGAGCGTGCGCCCGCAGAACCCTCCAACGCCACCAGCGGCACCAACTTTCGATTCGCCGCCCTATTCTCCAAGCGTCTCGTCCGTTTTTGCAGACACGACCAGCCCCTACGCTCGCGGAATCGCCGGGAACCTCACGCCCTATGAGCTGATGCCCGTCAGCGACCGCAGCCGGGTGGCCGCCGGAATTCTGGGCATCATCATTCCCGGTATCGGCCGCATGTACCTGGGCTATTGGGTGCAGGGTTTCCTGCAGTTCATGACTTCGTTCTGCTTCGGCCTCGGTTACATCTGGTCCATCGTGGATGGGGTCCTCATCCTGACAGGCACTCCAAAGCTAGATGGTTACGGCCGAAGACTAAGGGACTAGCGCCGAAGCGCCGGGCTTGTTCGTCCGTCGAATAGATTGGTAAGGCACACAAGATGAAGCAGATGAGACGTCTCCTGGTTTGGTCCGCGATCTTGGCATTGGGTGTTTCGCTCCATGCCATGCAAGGCGGTCAATTGGAGCGCGTTACGCTCGAAGTGGAGGGCAAGGGGCAGATCGTGATTGAGATGGATCGCGCACGCGCGCCCAAGACCGTAGCGCACATCGCCGACCTCGTCCAAAGCGGCTTCTACAACCAGCAGCGATTCCACAAGGTCGTCAAGTCTCCGCGACCGTATCTGGTTCAGATCGGTGACCCGGCTTCGCGCACGGGTGACATCAACAGTCCTACCATGGGTACCACCCAGCCAAGCACCAAGATTGCGTACGAAAACACGGGGCTGAAACATGTGCGCGGCGCGGTAGGCCTTTCGCGGCTCGACGGCAACCGTGATTCGGGCGACTCGCAGTTCTACATCACGCTGGACAGCTATCCGTTCCTGGATGGTCAGTACACGGTCTTTGGCCGCGTGGTGAAAGGTATGGAAGTGGTCGACAAGATCACGGTCGGCGACAGGGTCACCCAGGCCAGCTGGTCGCGTTAAGAGCGCTTCGTTCTTTTCTGACCGCGGAGCTCATAGCACTGCCGGCACCTCGCCTCATACGACTCGGCGGCGCCGATGAGCACCGTCGGGTCGTCGCGATGAGCGGGCTTGCCATCGATCGCGCGGTATGTGTGGCTGGCCAGTTTGCCGCACTTCATGCAAATGGCTCGCAGCTTCACGACCTCGTCGGCAATCGCCATCAGGTTCGGCATCGGGCCAAAGGGCTCGCGCCGGAAATCCTGGTCCAGCCCCCCAACGACCACCTCAAACCCGCGATCCGCAAGATCCTGGCAGAGCGCCACCAGGCTCATCTCGAAGAACTGCGCTTCTTCGATCAGGATGACTTCGGCTGAGGGGTCAATATTGGCGCTAAGTTCGGCCACATCCAGCACCGGCTGGGCTTCGTGGCTCACGCCCATGTGCGTGACCACAGAGGCCAAATCGTAACGAGAATCGATACAAGGCTTGAAGACTTGCACGCGCTTTTTGGCGTAGAGCGCGCGGCGGGCGCGCCGAATGAGCTCCTCGCTTTTACCAGCAAACATACTGCCACAGATGACTGTAAGCGAACCTGCCGCCCTCTTCAAAAGGGCAGACCCCCGGGCGGCTTCGGACCTGGGTCGGGTCGGCCAGGCAACTCAGGCGTGAATGCACCGAGCCAATCGCCCTTGTAAGATATGGTGCCGGTCATTCCCTCGCCGCATGCCATATAGGTGATGGGCGCACAGGTGAGCTCCAGCCGGATTCCATCAGCGCAGACGAACTGCACTACGTAGCGCCAGTCAAACTCTGAATCTGGCACGACCGGAAAGTGCATCGTATTGTCCTCGCCCAGCGCGAACTTGGAAATGATGCGAGCTCCGCGCACCGTTTGGACGGGCGACTTCTCGCGAAGCCCCCGACCGACCTGCGCTCCACGAATGAAGGTCGAACCCAGGATGATGCCGCCGATAATGAACGCCGCCACCGAGACAATGAGCGCATTGCCCATCACCTCGCCGCCCATACGGGCGATGATGGCCGCTCCCGTTACCGTGAAAAAGACTGTGCCCGACGCTCCACAGCCGAAAAGCACGCAGCCGACCGCCATCGTCCCAGCAAATCGTCCCTCATTTGCTTGATTCAATTCACCCTTCCCCTACTTTTACAATTATGCGATAACG
>JALHPH010000007.1 GCA_022842565.1 Fimbriimonadaceae bacterium | reverse complement strand
GAAGGGCCCGGTCCGCTTCCAACAGCGCGTTCTTGATCGCTTTCGGATTGCTGCGGCCATGGCAGATAAAGCAGAGATGATTCAAGCCCAGAAGCGGCGAGCCCCCGTACTCGGCGTAGTCCATGCGCTTTCGAAGCGGCGCGAACACCTTGCGGAGAGGAGCATAAAGCAGTTTCTTGATAGGATGCGTGGGGATCTGTTCCTTGATTTCGCTCATGATGAATTCGGCCACGCCCTCGGCGGTTTTCAAGACGATGTTGCCGACAAAGGCGTCGCAGACGACGACGTCAATCGGCTCTTTGAGAAGATCCTTGCCCTCGATGTTTCCCGCAAACCAGTCGTGCTTGCCCATGAGTTCCTGCACCCGCTTGGCGAAGTTATTGCCTTTTCCCGGTTCTTCGCCGATGTTCAGTAGGTGGGCACGCGGGCTCTTTCGGCCCATCACCAACTCGGCGTAGGCCAGTCCCATTTCGGCGAATTCAACGAGGTGCTCGGGGTCCACGTCGGGCGACGCGCCCGCATCCAAAAGCAGAAAGAGCCCATGCTTATTGGGCATCGTGCTGGCGATAGCGGGGCGGTGGATGCCAGGCATTTGCCGCCAACCCATCAGTGCGGAAGCCGTCGCTGCGCCGGTGTTGCCGGCGGAAACTACGCAGTGCGCGCGGCCTTCCTTCACGAGGTTGACCGACACCGCCATTGAGGAATCCTTCTTCTTGCGCAGCGCTTCAACCGGCTTTTCGTCCATGGCCACCACTTCGCTGGCGTGAACGATCTCAAAGCCCTCAGGAAGATTAGGGGCAAGTTTGCGAAGCTGGTCTTCGTATCCAACGAGGATGACTCCGCTGCGTAGTTCTGACGCAGCGTCCAGCGCGCCCTGCACGATGGATTCTGGTGCATGATCGCCCCCCATCGCGTCGAGCGCGATGCGGAGATTCCTCAATCAGCCTCCTCGAATGGCATCACGCCCTCGAGTTGCATATGCATCGTCCCACCGGCCGGTTTCACGCTCGGCAAATGCTGCGATTCGGCAATGTCGCACGGTCCGTCCCAACCAGCGCTGCAAAGCGGCTGAACAGGCAGATTGAGCAGCAATCCCTGCCGCAACAGACTCTCGACAATCAAGCTGTTTTCGTGAAAAAGGGGTTCCTCTTCGTCGTTGCGAACCCGGGCGTAGTCGTCGGAGGCATAGATGCTCGGAATGCCGTCCACCGTAAACTCTTCTTCCATCACAAAATCGATGGGCTGCTCGATGGCCGCGCCGCAGCGGGCGCACTCGCACATGGCGCAGGTGGTGAATTCGCCCGTAATCAGGAGCACATTGCCCGTGCTCACAGCTTCCAAGTAGCCCTCCAATGGTTTCACCAAGTCGATCTCGCCCTCGCTGGGCAATTCAGTCGAAAGATCGACGGCAATGGTCTTACCGGGATGCTGCAACGCCTCGTTGAGGTCGAGGAGGTCGTCGCGTTTCATGAACCAGTGAGTTTACCCAGCGCCCTCTTAATAGGACACTTGACAGCGCGGGCTAAACTGGTCGGTATGACTCTCACCGGACTCGCACTCCTGGCCGCCACTGGCCAAATCGCTCCTCTCTCGGCGGCTCCGCCCGAGAGCATCACGCACCGAGTGTCCGCCACACTGGAATCGGGGAGTACGACCGCCGATGCCAAGTTCCTGCTGGAGCAAACGCGTGCCAAAGCTGATTCTGGCGGGTTCACGCTCGAATTCAAGTTCACGGAGTTCGTCGTTGAAGTGAACGGCAGCCCGTTCCCGTTTGCTAAATCCTCTACCGCCACGGTCGGTACCGACCCGAAAGGAGCGATGACTTCGATCAAATCCACGCTTCCTGTCCTCGATGCGCCGCGGCTCCTCATCATGGCTATCTTCGCTTGGCCAGACGGCACATTGGAGATTGGCAAACCGCTGACCTGGACCACCCCCCTCTCCTCCGACAAGAAAGTCCCTTCCTTCGAACGGACCGCAGAATGGACCAAAAACGAGATGCTGGGCGAGACGGAGGTGATGGTGATCCGGGTCAAGCTCAAAGAAATTCCCGGCACGATGCGCGCTGACTTGACCTGCCACATCACGCCGGAAGGCACGATCCACAAAGTGATCGGCACTTATGAGGGGATGAACATCGCGATGCTCGGTACCGAAGCGAGCGGAAAATTTTTGGCTGAGATCGTCGAAACCAAATGAAACAGCAAACTTCCGAGGCACAGGACACGTCAAAGGGTGGGACCGGTCTATACTTTGGGATCGGAACTGCGCGTGTGCGTGAAGGTAAGGTAATCAACGTGAGTGTACGGACTCTTAGTATTTTTCTGGTAGCGCTGACTGTGGTGGTCGGCTGTGGCGGTGGAGGCGGTGACGCTGGCGGAGTTGTTCCGCCACCGGATCGAACGCGTTCGCGTCCCACGGTGTCGCTCGGCACGACTGCGTCGATGCAGACGACCTACCTGTCGGGTTCCTCGCGCTCGTCGCGCGGCCCCTCGCAAGTCGCTGGCATCAGTCAGGTCCGCTACCAAAATGGCGTGAATGATACGATTCCCTCGGCCGATGACATCACGACGGCAGAAGTGAGAGTGCGACTCGATGGCTATACCATCAACAATTTCACTTACCCGGTTGCACTAAACGGGGTGTCTGGGCGAAGCTTCGGCCAGCACCCACTCGAGATTCGTACGATGTACGAAATCGTCGGAACGAACCTGCAAGCACTCACGCCGCCTTCGGTGATCGCTTATGTGCCACCGGCCCCGTTCGACACCAATATTCGCTTGGTCCCTGGTCGTATCTCGGCCGTGACGCTCCGGGTGGATGAGGCAATGGTCAGCTTTTCCACCGCGCAAAACCGCGTGGTTTTCAACACTGACCAGTTCGTGGCTGCCAACTACGATACAGTGACGCGCTCTATCAACTCTAACTTCAACGGCTACGTTGCGTTTGATATCAGCGGCATCCCTTCCGGCGAGCGACCGACGCTCTTGGGCGGCGGAGGACAAGCCGACCGAGTGTTCTACAGCGGTGACGGCATCGCGATGAGCCAAGGCATGGGTGACTCCAGCAACTTCCAGCTGATTGATCCAGTTGTGATTCGAGGCGGTAAGGTCAGCACCGGCCCGCTCATCGGCCCAACTGGTCAACAAACGCAAGCTGCAAACGTCTTTGTGTTGGATGACGAAACACCCAGCAACACAGCCGTGACCAGCTTGGTGGGATCTTGGAAGAACTGGGATCGAACGATTACTCCGACGGATACCTACAGCGCTGTTGCGTTCCCAAGCAGCCGCGAAACCGACAATCCAAGCGACATCGAAGAGCAGCAGTTTGTGATCTTCCGCACCTCCGGAACCACCATCACCGCCATGTGGCAGGGCCAAGTGTTCTACAACACCAGCGGCAACCCAACACGCGGTACCTTCCGCCTATTCCCAATTGGAACCATTGACGATGCAGTACCTTCCGTCGAAGTAACCGGTACCGTTTCGAACCTGGTGCTTTCGTCCGACGGTTTTGTCCGCGGCGGCGAGTGGGACGTCGTGGGCACGCCTCCGGGCAGCTGGACCTTCCCTGCGCTGGGTGGATTCACGGTCTACCGACGATAGGATGACCTCCGAACCTCGCATCCTCTGTGGGATCGAAACCGAATACGGAATCGCCATTGAGGGACGTGGGCCGGAGGACCAAATTCAGGATGTGGCCGGGCTCGTTTGCAACGAGCCCGGCCTCGCTTTTTCTGGCTGGGATGATCGAGACGAGCATCCGCGCCGAGACCTGCGCGGTTTCTCGGTCGACCGGCTGAGCGTCGATCCCCGCGACCAGGCTTTCGAAACCCGTCCGAACCGACCGAGCGACCGTGACCTGCGGCAAGACCGCATCACCGAGCGCGGCGCAAGGTTCTATAACGACCACGGCCACCCCGAATACGCGACCCCCGAGTGCTGGACGGCTCACGCCGTGGCATGGGAGGACCTGCTCGGCGAGAAGCGCGTCGCCCTGGCAGCCAGGGCATTCAGCGAAAAAACCGGCCAAGCCACCGAAACCTACAAGAACAACACCGATTTTCACGGCGCTAGCTACGGCACCCATGAGAGCTACCTGGTCCCGCGAACGCTCGCGGCCCAAGATTTGGTGCAGGGCTTGTTGCCGCTCCTGGTGACGCGACCAATGCTTTGCGGCGCGGGCAAGGTCGGGAGCGAGAACGGCGACCCGTGCCCTTTTCAGCTGAGCCAGCGGGCCGATTTCTTCATGGAACCGGTGAACGTGGAGACCCTGTATCGCCGACCGCTCTTCAACACCCGCGACGAGCCTCACGCCCCCGCCGACCGGTTCATCCGCCTTCACGTGATCGCAGGCGATGCTAACCGAATTTTCAGCGCGACTCGTCGAAAGGTCTTCTTGGTGCAGCTTGCCATCCGCTTGCTTCTTCAGGGCCAGTGCCCAGTTTTCAAGTTGAAAGACCCCGTGCAAGCCGCCAAGGTCGTGAGCCGAGACCTCAGCTGCGATGCACGTCTGCCGCTCGAAGGAGCCAGCTGGACCACCGCGCCGCAAGTTCTGGAGTCGTATCTGGCTGCTGCCGAGGCCACGCTGACCCTGACGCCCGCCGAATCGCTGCTCCTGACCGAATGCCGCGGCTTGCTGGATGCGTTTAGCGCTGATCCCGACCATTTCGCCGTGCACGTGGATTGGGCCGCGAAGCTGAGGCTCACGGAGTGGGTGCGCGAGGACGAGGGTTACGCGCCGGGCTCTCCCGAACTGCAGTCGATTGACCTTGCGTACGCCGAGATTTCGACCGAAACCACCCTTTTTAGCGATCTCATTGCCATGGAGCATGTCGAAGCCCCACCCGCTCTCACGGAGAGTGCATTGCCCCAAGAGCCAACCCGGGCCTGGGCTCGGGCGCTAGCAGTCCAAAGATTCCGTGAGCACCTTACCCAAGCCAACTGGCGGGGTTTCACTTTGGCTGGGCGCACCATCGAGTTGCTTCCCGACCGAGATTACGCAGCGCTGGCAGGCGCTCACAACGTAGAAGACTTCATCAACCTATTGGAGCAGATTAATGCCTGATCGCATCACAAGACCCCAAGAACCGACCCCCGAGCGCAAACACGCGGACGAGGACGGTCCCAGCAAGCCGAACCTGGACCGACCAGCCCCGGCCAATCCGTTGCGCGAAAGGCTCAAGCGCATTGACCCCGACCAGGCCAAGAAATACCGCCAACGGAGCGGGCAATGAACCTGGATCGCCCCAAATCCTTCTTCGATCTGGTTGGCTATGCGCCCAAGCCAATGGTCGCCGAGGAGATTCACGGCACTACGGTGCTGTCGATCAAATACAACGGTGGCGTCGTCACGCTGGCCGACCGATTGGCAACCATGGGCAACCTGGTGATGTACGACCAAGCCGAGAAGCTCTTCGCGCTGGACGATAGCACGGTCATCGCCATTAGCGGATCCTTCGCGCGCAGCATTGAAATCTGCCGACTGCTCAAACACAGCTTCAAGTACTACCGCCGCATGCACCTGCAAGAAATGTCTCTGGACGGAAAGCTGCAGGAAATCAGCAAGGCGCTTTCGCAGAACCTAGGCATGGCAATGAACGGCATCGGCGTGTTCATTCCAATCCTTGCGGCCTATGACCCCAAGCACCAACGGTTCGGCGTGTATTCGTTCGATACCGCGGGCGCCCGATTCGAGTTGGGCGATCATGCCTCGGCTGGCAGCGGCTCCGAGCGGATTCGCGGCATTTTTGATTACGTGGCCAACCAATCCGGTCCATGGCATTTGAGAAAGCGCGATGATGTCCTCGTGGATGCCTTGCGGATGTTGCTCATTGCGGCTGATCTTGACTCGGCAACAGGCGGACTGGCCAAGCACCCGCCGATCGTGCGTGACCTCACCGCCGACGGTAACCAGCTGATCGAGGGCAAGGAGCTTGAAGTGCTCATCGCCCGAGCGCGCAAATCAAAGTCGGAATAACGCCATACTAGCGCCAGCCCATGACTGAGCGTCGACACGTGACTGCCCTTTTGGGGTCCCCGATTCACCGCTGGACCCCATGGCTGGCCGATCACTTAGGATCTCGCGACCTGCTGGTTTTGGATCCCATGGACGCGCAGTTCGGTCCGCCCGCTCGGGCTGTGCTGATGCGCGGGCAAGAGCCGCTGGCTTGGCGGCTGGTGGGCTCGCTCGATGCCAGCCGGCAACCCTTGGCCCTGGCGCGTGCCACGGCCGAAATGCTGCCCAAAGCCCAGCGCGAACTCGTGGTGCAGCTGCCAAACTACCGTCCGCAACCGGTGGTGCGCCAGCTTTTGCAGGCCTTGCTGGCCATTGTACGTCCCGATGAAATCCTGGTTCCGCAGGACTCCGATATCGAAATGGAGGGCTGGGGCATGGGGCCCGAGACCGTGCCGTTGACGCCCGCTCTGCCGCCGATGGTGGAGACTGCACGCCGCCGCTCGCGTTGGATCGAGGCGCAAGAGCATAACGCCCTGCACGAAGTGGCACTCGACCAAACCGTTCTCCTCGACGCGAGGATAGGGTGCGGCGAGTCTGTCCGGCTGCCAAAGGAGCCGCTCCTCGACCCCATTCTGTATGCCGAAAAATCCGGCAGTCAGCTCTACGGCATTAGCGTCGAATCTCTGCCTGAAAACGCTGCCGCCCGGGCCATGCAGCACACCCACACCCTGCGATTCCACAACGTTCTGGAGAGTGACTTCGAGCACCTGGTGTGCGCGCTCGTCCGGCAAAACGGCGAACCACTCGGGCTCGGCATGATTGAGCGGGCAGAATTCGCTCGGGGCCGATTTTTGGTTCGGTCACAGGCAATTCCGGGCGGAGTCGCCACTTCGCTTCAACTGGGATGCCTGCGGGTCGATGGCGAGGGCAAAGAACTCGGCGAGATCAAGCCCTGGTCAGTCTAACTTTCGCGATTCACCACGAAGTGTGCCAGCTGCGCCAGCATGGTGGCCTCGCCCGGAAGCCCGCGCAGCGCGATGAGCGCTTGGTCGCGCAGGTCCTCCGCCATCTTGCGTGATTCGGCGAGCCCGTACACCGCCGGAAAAGTCATTTTGCCACGTTCGGCGTCGCTGCCCGCGCTCTTGCCCAGCGTTTCGGGGTCGCCGACCACATTGAGGATATCGTCGTACACCTGGAACGCGAGTCCTAGAGCGATGCCGTAACGCCGGAGCGCTTCGACCTGCGGCGGCTTTCCTCCTCCCAGGATGCCCCCGATCACGCACGAGCAGCCCATCAGCACGGCCGTCTTCTGATGATGGATTTGTTGCAACAAGTCGGCGCTGGGTTGCACGCCTTCGGCTTCAATGTCCATCAATTCGCCGCCCACCAAACCGCGGGTACCGCTGGTGACGGCTAACTCGGCAACGGCGGCCAGCGCCAAGGTTGGGTCGTCGCTGCAGCGCGCCATCACTTCGAAAGCCAGGGCAAACAGCGCGTCGCCCGCCAAAATGGCAGTGGCTTCTCCGAAGGCCACATGGACCGTGGGCCGACCTCTGCGCATATCGTCGTTATCGATTGCCGGCAAGTCGTCGTGGATCAGCGAAAAACAGTGCACCATTTCCAGCGCGCATCCTGCATCGAGGGCCAAAGCGGGGTCCGCACCTATGGCCCTGGCCGATTCCATGCAAAGCACCGGCCGGATGCGTTTGCCGGGCGCAAGCAGCGCGTAACGCATCGCCTCGTGCAGCCGTTTGGGCTCATCGGCGCTGGTGGGTAGGAGTTGGCTCAGTCTGGAATCGACCCGACGAGCATAGGCCGATAGTCCCTCTGATAAGTCCACACCGCAAGTCTACCGGAGCGTGGGCCGAGCCTTTGGTACACTGCAGCACGAAAGCCATGGCAACGGTACGACCCCTTTCTGGCCTGAGATTCGTCAACGGAGACATCTCGGCCCTCGTCGCTCCCCCGTATGACGTCATTTCGGAAGTGCAGCGACAAGACCTCGCGAGCCGATCACCACATAACATGGTGCATTTAACGCTACCGCAAAGCGAGGACAACGACCGCTCCAAGTTCGTGAAATACGCCAAAAGCGCCGCGCTTGTGCAAGACTGGCTGGGCTCAGGCGTTCTGGGTGCCGAATCCGTTCCGACTTTCTACCGTTACACTCAGACCTTCACAACCCCCACCGGCGAGAGCTTTACTCGCGTGGCCGTGATGAGCCTGATTCGGGTGCAACCCTACGAGGATGGGGTGGTACTGCCCCACGAGCAGACCTTCCCGAAGCACAAGGAGGACCGCCTCCGTTTGCTGGAAGCCACCCGCTCGCACCTAGAGTGCATTTATGGCCTTTATGAAGACCCGGGCAGCGCAATTCACGAGGCAGTGAAGTCTATGCCCACGCAGCCTTTGGCCAGTGTGACGTGCGACGACGGCGTGGAGCACGTTCTAGAAGGTATTCAGGATCCTGCTGCGGTCGAGCACTTCACCCAGCTCATGGCCGACCGTAAGGTGTGGATTGCCGACGGTCACCACCGCTACGAAACCGCGCTGGCATTCCGGCAATCATTCCCGCCCAGCGATTCGCTGATTCCCGAGGACTTCATGCTGATGGCGCTCAGTAGCATGGAGGACCCCGGCTTGGTGCTCCTCCCGACTCACAGAATCCTCAAGCGAGCTCCGGAGGATTTGCTGGCTAAGCTGGAAGGTGGCCCCTGGACTATGTCGCCTTGCCCCAATACGGAATTGATCGCGCGGATGGCAGCAGAGGAAGCGGCGGGCCGCAGGGCTTTCGGAATCGCGCTTCCGGGCGGAGACGGCCGGTTACTGGTGATCCCGGATTTGAATGCCGTGGTCAGCGGGCAGGACGGCGACAGCAGCGCCGCGCTCAGGAGCCTGGACGTAACGATCTTGCACGACGTGATCTTCGCAGAACGGCTCGGACTCACTGGGCTCGATTTCTTCGGCTACACCCGCGACCCGCTGGAAGCGATTGAGTCGGTTGAAAAGGGTGCGCCGGCCAGCTTCCTCATGAACCCGCCGACCGTGCACGACATGCGCGTCATCGCGAACGGCGGCGAAAAAATGCCGCAGAAGAGCACATATTACTATCCAAAAATTCTTAGCGGACTTGTGATGTGGCGCCTCGCTGACTTCTCCTGATGGAAATTCTGCTTCAGGGGACGGGCGCGGCCGACGGGATTCCGGCGTTCTTTGGGGACGACCGCGTTTCTCAGTTTGCGCGCCGCCATGGCGGCAAGGATGTGCGGACACGCTCCGCCGCCCTGATCGACGGCCACCTGAAGCTGGATTTCGGACCGGATACTTGGTCGCAGTGCATCGCGGCGGGGGTCAATCCCTCTGACCTGAGCGCTGTGCTCTTGACGCACACCCATGACGACCATCTGGCCCGAAATGAGCTGCAATACGCCCTGTTCCCGTTCACGCCAGCCCAGGCCATGCCCTTTCCGATTTTCGGGAATCAGATGGCACACCATAAGATTTTCGAACGCTATCCCGACTGGCCGATTGAGTTTCATCTGATCCGCAGCTTCGAGGCGTTCGAGACGACCGGATACCGCATCACTCCCATCGCCGCCTATCACAAGCTCGACGAGGACAGCATGAATTTCCTAATTGAGCACGGCGGGAAGACGCTGCTCTACGGCACCGATACTGGTTACTGGCAGCCCGAAACCTGGGAGTTCCTGAACGGCTGGAGGCTCGATGGCCTCATCATCGAATCGACTGACGGCCTGAATCCGACCGGTTACCACGGTCACTTAGACCTTCAAGGCACCGTCAATGTGGTGACCCGCCTGCGGGAAATGGGGGTGTTGGGCGACCAGTCACCAGTCGTAACGACCCACCACGCTGGACCCGGGGACTTGATTCACGCCGAGCTTGAGGTGCAGCTCGCGAAACATCGCATTTTTGCTGGTTTTGACGGTATGCTGTTGAGGCTTTAGAAACGACCGCTGCGTCTCTAAAATTGCTAGGGGGAGGCGGTCATGGTCAGGATGGCCTTCTCTATCTCTCGTCCGTCCCTGACTTGGTTGGCTTTTTTGCATGCAAAAGTGGTTTGTGTTTGGTCGAGACGCTGATTTAGACGCCGCGCTGCGATTTTTAGAGCAACGGCGCTATGGCGAAGCTGCCATGCACCTCGATATCTGCCTCGGCCGCCCCATCGATTCAGGCATCCGACGGCTCGCACGACAAATGCTGGTCTCGGCCCTGGTTCATCTCGCTTCAAACTGCTTGAAGGAAAACCACGCCCTGGAAGCTCTGCCGCTGATGCGCAAAGCCGTGAACCTGGAACCGGATTATCCCGATCTTTTGGTCCGGTTAGCCGCGCTTGAAGTCCTCTCCGGCGGTCAAGATTTGTCGGTGCAGCACCTTGAATCGGCGCTGCAAATCAACCCGAAATACGATATGGCGCTGGCGCTGCACGATGCCGTGACCTCCTCCGCCGATCCGTTCGATTGGGAAGAATTCACAGCCCGCTACCCCAACCTCGCGAAGCTTAGAGCCACCACAACCGTACGCGAAGACGCTACGGCATCGGAGACCATCGCCGCTATCATTTGGGCCGAACCGAACCGAGAGCAGATCGAAGATGCCAAGGCCGAAGCCATGGGAGCCGAACCGGATCAGGCACGAGAAATCCTGATTCCGCTGGTCAACCGATATCCCGCCTTCGCCGATTTGCGCTACGCGCTTGGGCAAGCCTACTTGGCGGGCGACAAACTGGACGATGCAATGGCGCACCTCAGCAAGGCTGTTTTGCTCAACCCCCGCTATGCCGATGCCTACTCGGCACTTGGAATCGTATTCCGCAGAACGGGGCGGTCCGACGAAGCCAAGAGCGCGTTTGAAGCAGCTCTCGCCGTGGACCCCAGCCACCCAGTCGCTCGCGAAGAAATTCTGCGGCTCTAGCGCGTTGCCAACACGGCACCCAGCAAAAATTCGCCGGTAAAGACCTGCTCCACGTCGGATTCCATTTCGATTGGCGCAGTCCAGTGATCAAAGTGGATGGCGATTTCGCCGCCCGGACCACCGACCGTGAACTCGCCCGCCAGATCGCGAGCACGCGCCCAGGCCACGGCCGTCGCCACGCTTCCCGTGCCGCATCCGAGTGTCTCGCCAGCGCCGCGCTCCCAAATGCGCAATCGGAGTCGGCGATCATCAAGCGCCAGCGCCCACATCACGCTGGTGCGCTCAGGGAACATCGGGTGGTGCTCCAGCTCTGGGCTAAGGCCAAAGAACAGGTCATCCTGAGGGAGTTCGTCGACCATCACGACCAAGTGCGTGCTGCCAGTGCTGAGCGCGCTGACCAATAGCGGCCCTGAACTTTGGGTGGGCAGCATGGCTTGAAAGAGCTCGTCCTCGCCGCGATGCGGAACGGCATCAGGCTCCCAAAGCGCTGGCGGCAACTGCACGCGTGCTCTGTGCTCACCGGTAATGCGAGCTTCAACTTGAAGCCCGGCGTGCTCCAGAGTTGCCTCGGGGCCAATCCAGCCTTGATGGTAAGCGTGGACCGTCGCGCAGCGCAGCCCATTGCCGCAAAAATCCTCGGTTCCGTCCGGGTTGAACATAGCCAGATGCCCGGGGCGCATCACCAAGAGGCCGTCTGCACCGACGCCTCGATGGCGGTCGCAGAGGGTCACCGCGAGTTCGGACAGAGAAGCTGAGCGAGGCACATCAGCTTCATGAACCAGCACAAAGTCGTTGCCGACTGCCTGCGTTTTCCAAAAGCGCAAAGTCTCTTTCAAAGGGGCTCCAAGTAGTATTCGGCGCTGTTCACGGTCTGGCGCAACCAACCACCGTCGGGACACAGGATGGGGAACCACCATGCGCTGGGTCGGCGCTCGGCCCGCATCAGTCCCTTGGTGACGGTCACCGCCTGACGAACCAGCTTGAGACGTTTGAGCTCCGCCTCCAGTTCCAGGTCCCTGCGCTGTCGGTGGGCCTCTCGAATCTCCGCGCTTGCGACGAGAGCGTTCTGTTCGTCCTGCAGTGTGTTCCAATCCTGGATCGACTCTCGGACCCTCCTAGCGGCTTCATCTAGCGCCTCTTGCCGCCGTGCCCTTTCGGCAAAGTCGGCCTCGGTGGGTTCTTTTTCAAAGATCGCAGCGCGCCAGTGTTCTCCAAGCTCGTTTTGAAGCTGCGCGCGGGTGGCTTTGTGCGCCCGCCATTGTTCCAGCGCTGCGGCTTTGCGGATGCGGATGGCTGCGATCTCGTCGTGAAGGCGCTCCAGTCGAGCGTTCTGGAATTCGTATCGCTGAGCCAGCTGATCCCAGCTGTGGGCGAATTTGTGCGAGAGATAGCGCACCAGTTCAAGCGGGCGGCGAAGCTGGGCGAGTTCGGCAAGGATTTGGCTCTGCTCCTGTCGCACGGCGGGCCAACGGGTCGAGAAACTGGAAGAACTCAGCTCATCTGCGCCAAAAGGCTGGCGAAGCGGCTCGGGCAGTTTCAGCCAAACATTGCACTCGGCCAGCGTGGACCATGTGTGGTATTTCACCCGCAAAACGGGCGAGGGGGCAATCTGCAAGCCGTGCGCGCGCAGGTTCTGGTGGAACCGCTGGACCTGGGGCAGATAGCCGCTGGCCCCTTCGTGAAAAACAAAAACATACTCCTCGGCGAGCATGCCGATGAGGCTGACGGCCTTCCCAACCACCGTACAATTGGGGCCAAATTGAGCAGTGAGGACCTCAGCAAGATCTGCGACCGATTGCACGCTTCGCTTGGTAGTGATGGCGACCGGAGTAGGAGTCGCGATGATGATTCCCCGCCGGGCGACCCGCAGGGTCCCCCGCCCAACTCCGGGGATGACGACATCAAACGGAATCGCCCATGACCCGAAGCGGTCAAGCGTATACGCCTCACTCCCGCGCAGTGCTTCGTCGTAGGCGCGCACGGCGTCCGCGCGGGTAGCAGGGTCCAAGAATGCGTTAAGGAGCCGGAACCTGGGGAGAGCGGCGGTCTCAGGGTTCAGACGCAGCAGTTCGGTGGTCTGAGTCGCTTCGACCCCGACCGACTGCCCCGCCACCCAATCATAGAGCCCCGGCAGAACTCGCCTGAAGAATTCTCCCACCGAGCCGACCTCTTCCTCGCACGCAGCATCGCAGACCAGCTTCTGAAGCTCCTCGGCTTTGGTGCGGCGGTCGGCGGCGATGCACTCAGGGAGGGCTTGCAGCGTCGTTTCGATGGCCCAATTCAGGGTCTCGATGAGCACACCGCCCGCTTTGCGCATAGGTGTTTCGGCGATCACGGAGGAGTCCTCCCCCGCAAAGGCCACCCCTCGCCAGCCATAGGCTTCGGTCATGGCGTCCAGGATTCCGGGGCGAGCGCGGGCGACTTTGGCGTCCTTGGAGCCCGCAGCGCGCAGGAGGTCGCGTGTGATCACCGTCTCGCTGCCGAAGATGGAGGAGAACTCGCCCGCCGCGCTCCAGAGCCCCTTGGTCGTGGTGTCGTTATGAGCCAGCGCCACATAGCCGGTCGCTTTGATTCCAGGGTGCCGGGCGAAGTAATCGGTATCGTGGACCCCCCCGACAAACCCCCGATTGAATCCAAGATGTCGCGAGCAGAGCGCCAATCCGCCCTTCATCGGCTCGTCCCAAAAGGCTGTTTGCCCGAGTGCAAGAAAGGGCCTTCCCGGAACCAAGCGATCAAGCTCCGCAAAAATCTCCGCATGCGATGGACAAAAAGACGACATGGGGTGTCGCCCTATTCTACGCAGTTTGAAAGGACTTTAGGCTCCCAAGAACGGGATGTGCTCGAATTTTCCGGCGAGCACCCGCTCCGATTCGCCACCAATCCAGCGATCCAGCGCCGTGGCGTAAACCTGTCGGAAGTCGATGGCGTACTTCAAGTCTCCGTCGGTCAGATCCATCAGGTTCGGCTTGGGGCCATAGAATCCGCCCTTCACCGCATCGCCAATCACGAACATCGGTGCCGCAGCGCCGTGATCGGTGCCGGAGCTTGCATTTTCGTAGCTTCGTCGACCGAATTCGCTGAACACCACGACCATGACCTTCTTCGATTTCCCGAGCGCTTCGATTTCGCGTTGGAAGGTGAGCATCGCGTCGCTGAAGCCCTTCAGAAGATTTTGGTGAGCATCGGCCTGCCGAGCGTGCGTGTCGAACCCACCAACGGAGAAGTAAATCACCCGTGTCGCGGAGGACGTCGCCACCAACTGTGCAATCTGCGCGAAGCCCTGGCCGAAGCGGTCGTTGCCATACTTGCCCTTGGCTTCGTACGACTTCAACTGATCGCGCAAGGCGACCATCGCATCGAAGGCGGCGACGTTGGCTTTCTGCACAACCTTCTCTTCACTACTGCCCGCGCCCGACGAAATGGATCGCAATAGCCGCTCGGTATCGGCATCGCCGACCATCGCCTGGATATCCGCCAGCGAGGCAAAGCAAGGGATGCTCGCTTTCTCGGCGGAAAGGGCCAGAGGCTTTTCGGTAGAAAGTCCGAGTGCATAGACTGGGTTTACGGGGCCGCCTGTGGCCATCAGGTCAAGATGGCGACCGATCCATCCATGCGCAACTTCTCCGGTTGGGCTGGCTTGATTCCAGATATCCATCGATTTGAAGTGCGACCGGTTGGGGCGAGGGTAGCCAACGTTTTGGATGATCGCGACTTTCTTCTCTTTATAAAGCGTTTCGAGCCCTGACATTGCCGGGTGAAGGCCGACGTGCTCGTTGAGTCGCAACACCTTGTCAGCCGGAATTCCGAGGTTTGGCCGCAGAGTGTAGTACTGCGAATCGGCATAGGGGATGACGGTGTTCAGTCCGTCGTTTCCGCCCGAGAGCTGAATGACAATGAGCACACCGTCAGGATCAATTGGGTTGCCAACCGAACGCTTGAGCACGTCCGCCTTTGCAAGCGACGAAAGCCAACCGGGAGCCGCAAGCCCCACCGCAATCATTCCGCCCTTGTATAGGAGCTCACGCCGAGAAATTGAATCGCCCATAGTCTTCACTCACTTCCTACTATCTTAGTCGGTAGAAACGCATTTGAAACGCCTGGGTTCATTATTGGGTAGATTTTCTTACCCATGCGAGTGATGCCGGGGGCCATCCCCACCGCAATCGTGCTGAGCGCAACGACTCTCTTCGTTTTCCGAAGCGCCCAAAGCCTGGGACCGGAAAGCGCGGTGCGGCGTTTTGTCACGAGCGTGAAGTACGGCGATGTCGTCGGCGCGCGGCAATACGTGGTCCAGGGGCTCGATTCGCCTGCGGGCTCCTATCTGCTGGCGCAGGCGCGGGCTTCGGCCACGGGCGGCGAAATGACGATCACCGAACGCCGCCGCCAGGGCTCGATCGTCGTCGTCGTGACCTCGAACACCTCACGCTCGCGGTTCGACGTCTGGGTGGTCAGCCGAGTGCCCCAGGGCTGGGCTGTGAATGCCGAACTAACGGCAAGTCTGCTTCAAAGGTTGCAAGGCACCTGAGGCAAAGCAGGCTCTTCGGGGTATGTTAGGGATTCTGTGACTGAGCGCATTCACCCTCAACGGCTCCAACGCGGCGCCATCAAGATCACCCATATCGTCGCCATCCTCATGGTCGTCGCAGTGTTTGTGCTCGTGGGGATGTCGCTCTTTTCGGATTCTCCGCAGCAAGCAGGGGGCCGGTTCATGGATGCCCTGGCCCGCCACGATAGCCAAAAACTGGGTCATCTTTCGCACGTTT
>JALHPH010000006.1 GCA_022842565.1 Fimbriimonadaceae bacterium | reverse complement strand
TCATATAAGGATGTGGGGGACGTCCTGAAAAAGGTGGGCGAGGAATGATTGTACATCGATGATCTGGACGAGATTCGCCGCCAGGTTGCCCTCAGTGCGACTGCGTTGGAGCAAACGACTGCGGCGCTGCTCGCTTCTGGGACCCAGAAGGCGGGCCCTTATGACCATCCCGTGATCTTTATGCAGCACATGCTATGGCATGAGGGATACCACTTTGGCGTGATGATGGCTGCCTTGCGGAACTCTGGCGCCGAGCCAAGCGATGAGTGGTCCGAGCGCCATGTGTGGGAACTCTGGCGCGGCCCCGAGAACTAACCGCCTCGCCCCTGCAACAATGAAGACAGCTTGCGAAATCTGAAGCTGCTGTTTTTGGCACGTGGGCTGCGGATGTTTGCCTATGGTCTGCTGGCCGTGGTGCTGGTGGTCTACCTCACCGGCATCGGGCTTGATCCCAGCTGGATTGGAGTGCTTTTCACCTGCACCATGGTGGGCGACACCCTTGTGTCGCTCTATCTGACCACTCGGGCGGACCGCTTTGGCCGGCGTCGGACCCTGGTCATCGGCGCGGGTCTCATGTTTGTAGCCTCCGTGGTGTTTGCTTCGACTTCTTCCTTTTGGGCGCTGCTGGTGGCGGTGACGGTCGGCGTACTTAGTCCCTCCGGCAACGAGATCGGGCCGTTTCTGCCCGTCGAGCAATCCTCGCTGACGGAAGAAACCGATTCCAAGCGCCGGGTTACGATCTTCGCTTTGTACAACCTGGTGGGGTATGTGGCGACGGCGCTGGGGTCGTTTACGGGTGGGCACCTGACCACGGCACTGCAGGCGCAGGGCGCAGCGGCGGTGGATAGCTACCGCGTGGTCATCATGATCCACGGCGGTGTGGCGCTGGCCATGGCGGTTTGCTATGGGCTGCTTTCTCGCCATGCCGAGGTCGAGCGCCCATCGCCGGCAGGGCCTGGGGCGATACTCGGGCTGGGAAAGGCCCGGCGCACGGTACTGCGCCTATCCGCGCTGTTCTCCATAGACGCGTTTGCGGGCGGCTTCGTGATGCAGAGCCTGCTGGCGTATTGGTTCCACGTGCGCTGGGGGGCGTCTGAGGCCCAAATGGGAACTGTGCTGCTGATCGGCAACCTTTGTGCGGGCGCGTCGTCGTTGCTGGCGGGGCGGCTGGCGCAGCGGTTTGGGCTGATTCACACCATGGTTTGGACCCACATTCCGTCCAATATCCTGCTGATTTTGGTGCCTTTCATGCCGAACTTTTACGCAGCGATGATCGTGCTGTCGCTGCGGTTTTGTTTGTCACAGATGGATGTGCCAACGCGGCAAGCGTTTGTGATGTCGGTGGTCCCGGCCGAGGAGCGGTCGGCGGCGGGGGGAGTCACTAACGTGGCGCGCAGCGTTGGCGTGTCGCTCTCATCGCTGCTTCTGGGTCCGCTGTTCGCGGTGCCGAGCTTGGGGCTCCCGCTCATCGCCGCAGGCGCCATCAAAATCGCATACGACCTAGCCCTCTGGCGAGCTTGTTCGCGGGTGGATGTCAAGGGTTGAAGGACAAAACGCAAAGCGTTTTAAACGTGTTTGAGATGGTGCCCAGGAGAGGACTCGAACCTCCACTCCCTTGCGAGAACTAGTACCTGAAACTAGCGCGTCTACCAATTCCGCCACCTGGGCAAGCGTGCGAACGCAAAATATACCCCACCGCTCGCGCCGCAAGCATCGCCTGCGCAAGAAAGTTGCCCAGACCTTCAAACCGAAGCTAAAACCCACTGGAAGCCTCGGCGCGGGCTTAGCTACCAGGTTGGAACTTTCGTCATACTGGAAAGCAATGGCGAGGCGATACGCGGCGGCGGATATCGGAAGCAATACGGTCCATCTGCTGGTGGCCGAGCGGCTCGCCAAGGGCGGTCTCAAGAGGCTGATCAACGATAGCGAGTGGCTCTCGTTGGGTGAGGCGGTCGCCCGCCAGGGCTTTATTTCTGAGGAGCAAGCCACCCGCCTGATGGAGACGCTCCGCGAATTCAAACGCCGCTCCGCCGCGCTCGGTGCGCCGATCCCCTATGTCTTCGCAACCGAGGCCATGCGTGCCGCGCGCAACCACCACCAGGTGCTGGGCGAAATCCGCCGTACCCTGGGCATCAAAGTGGACCTGATTCCGCCCGTGCGCGAGGCGGCGCTAAGTGCGCTGGGTGTTTCGCTGGATGTTGATGTCAGCATCGATACCGTGCTGATCGAGGTGGGCGGCGGAAGTGCCCAGATCGCGCGCATCTGCAGCGGCACTATGCTGGATGAATTCTCTTTGCCCATCGGCACGGGTCGGCTTATCGCCGAATTTGAACTGACCCAACCTGCCGACGAACGTTCGGTGATTCACCTGCACCAAACGCTTGCCGCGCGGCTTTCGAATTGCCGTATTCTGCCGGGATTGCCCTTGGTGGCCAGCGGGGGAGTGGCGCGCGGGCTCATCCGCGCCTTGCACCCGGATGGCGATCCGGTGATCTATGCTTATGAGCTGGAATATCTGATCCAATCGGTCATGCAACTGCCGGAAGATATTGTCGGAAGTCGGTTCCGAGTGAAGCCGAAGCGAGCGCTTACTCTTTTGCCGGGGGCGTCGGTGTATCTGATGTGCCTGCGGCATTTCCGCGCAGATCATATGCGAGTGAGCGAATTCGGAGTGCGCGAGGGCGCGGTTTTGGAGCAAATCCAGCAGGAGGTGGTGGTTCAATGAGCCGGGCATCCGATCAAGCCGAGCCGCGCGTCGAACAGTCGCGCTATGTGAACCGCGAGTGGAGCTGGTTGCAGTTCAACCGCCGCGTCCTCGCCGAATCCAGCAACCCCAGCAACCCGCTGCTGGAACGCCTCAAGTTTCTGGCGATCTTCGAAAGCAACCTCGACGAGTTCTACATGGTCCGGGTTTCGGGGCTGATTGAGCAAGAAGCGGGTCAGGTGAGCGAGCTCAGTCCGGACGGGCTGAGCGCATCCGACCAACTCGCGCTCATTAGCGACGAAGTGAAGGACCTTCGCGAAGAAGCCTCGCGCATCTGGCTGCACGAACTGCAACCAGCGCTCGCGGAGGAGAACGTCGGATTCCTGACCTGGGAACAGCTGACTGAAGAGCAGCGCGTTACGCTGCAAGCGACTTTCCGCCGCGACGTTTTCCCGCTTTGCACACCGATTCTGTTACACCCCAATCCGAGCGTGCCGTTCATCAGCAATCGGTCGCTGAACCTAGCTGTCAAGCTGATGGACCCGGAATCGGGCACCATGATCGGCCGCGTGAAGGTGCCGAGCGTGGTGCCGCGCGCGGTGGAAGTTAGCCGCGGCAAGTTCATTCTTCTGGAAGATCTTCTGGTCGAGCACCTGAAGGACCTCTTCCCGGGCGTGCGGATACTAGGTTCTTGGAAGTTCCGCGTCATTCGTGATGCGGATATTGAAATCCGCGAATTGGAGGCGTCGGACTTGATCGCAAGCATCGAAGAGACGCTGCGACGCCGACGATTTGGCGACCCGGTGATGCTGGAAATCGATGCGAGCATGCCCAAAGACGTCGCCGACATCCTGTTGGACCACCTGGAATTGGACGAGTCCGACTCCTTCCAAGTGAAGGGCCTCATGGGACTCGATGTGCTCTGGCAGCTTGCCTCGCTGCCGCGCGCGTCGCTCCGCTTTCCGCCCCACACTCCGGCTCAGCTTGAGAACATTCCGACCGGCAAGGAGCTTTTTGATGCTATTGCGAAGCGGGACCTCCTGGTGCATCACCCGTATGACTCTTTCCGGTTGGTAGACGAGTTCGTGGCTTCGGCGGCAAAAGATCCCGACGTGCTCGGTATCAAAATGACCCTCTACCGTGTGGGTGCCGAATCGCCCATCGTCGAAAGTCTTTTGGCAGCGGCGGAGAAAGGGAAGCAAGTCGCGGTGATGGTGGAACTCAAGGCGCGTTTCGATGAGAACAACAACCTCATTTGGGCGCGGGCATTGGAGCGAGCCGGGGTGCACGTGAGTTACGGCTTTACCGAGCGAAAAGTTCACTGTAAGCTGGCGCTGGTGGTGCGCCGCGAGGGCAAACGCGTGCGGTCTTATGTCCACGTGGGAACGGGCAACTTTAACCCGAATACGGCGCGCATTTACACCGACATCGGGCTCTTTACGGCTCGGGAGGCGATTGCCGCCGACGTGTCGGAGCTTTTCAACTCGCTCACCGGGTTTTCTCGTCAGACCGGCTATCGCGAGCTGTTGGTGTCGCCGTTCAACGTGCGCGATGGCATCTTGGAGCAGATCGAAAAAGAGATCGAGATCCACCGTCTGCGGGCAGGGGGCCACATCATTTTCAAGTTGAATTCGCTGGTCGATCCGGAAGTGATCGACAAACTGTACCAAGCGAGCCAAGCGGGCGTGAAAATCGACCTAATCGTGCGCGGTATCAGTTGTATACGCCCGGGCGTGAAGGGGCTGAGTGAGAACATCCAGGTCCGCAGCATTGTGGGGCGGTTCTTGGAGCACGCGCGCATATACTACTTCGAGGGCGACGGCCAGCGGCGGGCGTATATTGGCAGTGCCGACATGATGCGCCGTAACCTCGATCGCCGCGTGGAAGTGCTTTCTCCCGTCGTTGATCCGAAGCTCGTTGATCTCCTGCGCAACGAGGTGCTGGCTCCACAGCTGGAGGACACGCTCAATGCGTGGATTGAGCTCTCGGATGGCTCCTACGTTCGGGCCGAGGCACCGCCCGGTCGCAAGCCGATGTCGTCCCAGGCGTATGGCATCAAGCACCCCTTGGGTCCACTTCAGTTTGGTCGAAGCACAATGGGTCGGCCACGCGTCTCAAGAAGGTAGCGGCTCCTCTTAAACGATCCTAAAAGGGTAGTCGCTCTTTTTAGGTTTTTGAGGTGAATGTGAAGCAGTTTCCGGTTTGGAATGTGTTGGGTGCCTTGGTGGCGCTCGCGTTGGGGTGCTGGCACCTGATGACCCTGGCGGCCAAGACTGAGCCGGTTCGAACCGAACTCATGAACCAGGTCCTCATCTGGATGATAGGAGGTGCGGTTCTTGGGGGCTTGGTCGGGCATTTCGCGCTCAAAAAGCCAGCGCTGACGGGCTTGCTCGCCGGGCTGCTGGGTTCTGCAGGAGCGGCCGCCTGCCTCCTGCGCGGCGTCGACAGCCAGCCGATGGCATGGTGCGCCATGCTCGGCGCGGCCGTGGCAGGCGTTATGCACTTCGCTCTCCCCGCCGAGGACCAAAACCGGACACCGGGTCTCTTGGCCGCAGCCGCGTGGGTGGCGGTCGGAGCCGTCGCATTTTCGATGGCACGTTCCACCGGCATGTGCCTTGCGCTGATCACCGGCGCCCTCGTCGCGGGAAGTTCTGGTAACAATCGCGTGCTGGGCGGCTTGGGCATTCTCATGGCGTTAGTGAGCGTCCGCGTGCTTGAGATCACCGTCGCCCAAGCCAAGCTTACTCTGGACCTCAGCCACCACCATGCTTTGCTTGGGCTCTTGCTGATGGTCATGGCGATCGACGCGCTGACTTCCCAACTGACTCAATCCGAGGGGGAGGCGAGGCAGTGGACGCTGGCCGGGCTCGGTTTCGCGCTGATCGCGGTGCTGGCGGTCCTGATTCCGGTGCTGACTGGACCGCGTGCGGTGCCGGGCGTCCTGCTGGGTTGCGGAGTGGGCATCGCGGTAGCGGGAGCCAATCTGCATGCGGGGGCCCGCGCCTGGGTTGCCGGCGGATTTGGTTTGGGCGTCCTGATGTGGATGCTTCCGCAAATCAGTCAATCGCTCGATCTACCGCGCGACCAGAAGATGACTTGGCTTTATGCCGGTGGCGCGTTGGTCGCGGTCTTGCTTGTTGCGCTCATGGCGCTGGCCAAGCGGCCCACGGCGGAGGTGGCGCGTGAAGCGTGAGGGCTGGGTTGGCTCGGCGTTGGGGCTCACCTTGCTGGTGGGCTTGGTTTTCGGCGGCGTTGGCGCGGGCATCACAACCGAGGTCCCGACCGGCCGCGTCGAGGGCGTCGTCCTATTGGATGGCAAAAAGCCGCTCCCCGGTGCGTTGATCTCGCTCTTGCGGCTCGACCAAGACGACGTCCTGCGCAACGACCAAGCGGGCGTCGAAACCGATGCAGAGGGCAAGTTCCGTCTGATGGGACTGCCCGATGGCACCTACACCGTGGAGGTCGCGGCCAAAGCGCACTCGCTGGCGAAAGAGACTAAAGTTAGAATCCGCGAGGGCCAGGTCAGCCAGCTTCAACTGGACCTGAAACCGAACGATCCTTTCTTGAGGGTCTATGCTCAGCGCAGGGTTTTCTTACCGACCGATCGCCCGTTTATCCAAGCAAACGGGTTCCTCAAATCGACCGAGCTGAAAGTGGAACTCTGGAAGTTCTCAATGGACCGCCTGCTGCAGGGCGATAGCCTTTATTCGGCGGTTTCGGAACTGCGAAGTAAGGTCGTGCCGAACGAGAAGCCAACCCGGTCGACGGCATTTGATATTAGCGCGACCGACGTGGAAGGGACCTTTGAAAAGACCCTGGAAATGGACTCGCTGGAGCCTGGAATCTATCTGGGAACCGTCACACCGACGGGCAAAGTGAAGGGCGAGCCGGAAGGGTCATCGGTCCTGTTTTACGTGTCTGAGGTTGCGCTGGTGGCAAAGCTTGGCCGAGGGCAGGCGAACGCGTTCGTTACTGACCTGAAGACCGGTGAACCTCTGGAGGGCGTGGAGATCAAGGTGGCCTCTAAGGGTTCCCAGCAAGGCTTGGGTGCCACGGATGAGGACGGCTTACTGCAGGCGCCGCTCACCCTGCCCACTGACAATCAGGCGACCGTGCTTTTGGCCCAAAAGGGAGAAAGCGTCGCGGTCGTGAACCTGCGCGACTACAACAGCGACGAGAAGGGCGCGGTGCATATCGTGACCGACCGACCGATTTATCGCCCTGGCGACACGGTTCATTGGCGGGCCATTGCGCGCACTCGAGCGGGTGACGACTGGAAGCCGCTTACCGGTGGCGCAACCGTGAAAGTGACCAATGATGACGGCGACACCACCTTCCGGGGCGCCGCCACGCTGGGTCAGTACGGCACGGCGAGCGGGTCGTTTGCGTTGCCCGAGGGCGATGTCCGCCCATATTCACTGGATTTTGAAGCAGGCGGTATCAGCGAGTCTCGGTGGATTAGCGTTTCGTCGTACCGTAAACCTGCATTCGAGGTTGAGGTGATTCCAGAAGCTCCCGTGATCGTGCGCGGCGATACCGCCCGCATGAAGGTCCGCTGCACCTACTTCTTCGGCGGGCCGGTGGTGGGCGCAAAGGTCACCGGATCGGTGAACCACATGGACCTTTGGTGGTCGCCCTCGCCCGACGATGATTTTGAATATGAAGACGAAGGGTATGGCGGCGGCGAGTATGCCGGGGACCTTCCTGAAGTCACGACCAACGAGGCGGGAGAGGCATGGATCAGCTACCCGACCAACTCACTTATCGTCGAAGGCACTGCGAATGTCGACAAACAGATTGAGTTTCGCGTGAGCGTTTCGGAGGATGGGCAGCGCTACTATGATGGAACGGGGCGGCTGAAGGTGGCGCGCGGCGACACCGACCTGCGCCTGAACCTCGATTCCTGGGTGGTTCGGCCCGGGGAGGCGGTCAGCGGAACTGTGAGCGTTTCGGACCTTCAGGGCAAGCCGATGGTCAGTCAAACCGTGACTGTCGAGTATGGCCTGGAGCAATACCACTCGAACGGGACGGCGTTTGTGAAGCTCGGAACGCAGACATTGAAGACCGATGCACAAGGAAAGGCAGCTCTCCAAGTGAAGGCCGAGCGAGGCGGGAGCTACCGATTCACCGCGCGGCTCCGCGATTCGAAGGGGCGACCGGTCGAGGATTCTGGCTATGTGTGGGCGTACGCCGAGGGCGGCGATTGGGGCACCGAAAGCGACCTAGAAATTGCTCTGGATAAGAAGGAATACAAGGTCGGCGAGCCGGTCACCGCGATCGTTCGCAGCCGATTGAAAGAAGCAGCAGTCTGGGTTGCGATGGAGACCAACCGCGTGGTTGAGCAAAAGCTCGTTCGCCTGAAAAACGGGGCCGCAGAAGTGCAGCTCACTGCGCCCGATTCGCGGGCCAAGAATGCGTTCGTGTCGGCGCAGACGGTTTCGAATCGCAGCTTCTATCAGCGATCCAAGAGCTTCCGTACTGGCCTGGAGGCGCAAGCGCTGACCGTTACGCTGACCCCAGACCGCCCCGAAGCCAAGCCAGGCGAACGCATCGGCGTGGCGATCCTAGCCAAAGACGCCAATGGACAGCCGGTGGCAGCCGACTTCTCGCTAGGGATCGTGGATGAGGCGATCTACGCGATTCAAGAAGACCGCGACGACCCGATGGACACGTTCTACCCGCGCCGCTGGAGCCCGGTTTCGACCGACTACAGCTTCCCGGAAATCTTCTTGGATGGCGGCGACAAGGACGCTGCAAAGGTCCAGATTCGTAAGGACTTCCGGGACACGGCGGCTTGGTATGGTTCGGTGGTGACCGGCGCGGACGGCCGCGCTCGCACCGAAATCACCCTCCCCGACAACATTACGGGTTGGCGAGCCACGGCGGTTGGCGTCACGAAAGCCACGCAATTGGGCAAGACAAAGGTGGAGTTTGTGACGAAAAAGGACCTGATGGTCCGGCTCGTCGCGCCGAGCTTCTTGAATCAGTTCGACCGCGCGGGCCTGACGGCGATGGTGCAAAACGGAACGGATCGTCCTTTGACCACGCAGGTGCGCTTGGAGGCCACCGGGGTTTCGGCCGAAAGTGCAGCGCCGCAATCGGTTCAGCTGGCGGCGGGCGAGAGCAAGCCGGTGAGCTGGGTGCTGAAGGATCCAGTGCCAGGCACGGCCATGGTCCGCGTGATTGCGACCTCGACGGAGGGCCCTTCCGATGGGATGGAGCTCACGATTCCGGTAGCGGTTTTTGGTGTGGACCAAGTGGTTTCCGCCAACCAGGATGTCAGTCCTGATGAGCCGTTTTCGGTGGATATTCCCGACCTCCCAGCGAGCGGCAGCGGCGAGGTCGTGGTGGATCTAGCTTCGTCGCGGATCGATTCGCTGGTGAGCTCGCTCGACGATCTGATCGACTACCCCTATGGCTGCGTGGAGCAGACAATGAGCCGGTTTGTGCCGGCGGTGCAAGTGCGCTCCTACCTGCGGACAACGGGGCGCTCGGATGCCGCAATGGAAGCGCGGATCGACGATGTCGCCGCCAAGAGCATCACCCGACTGAAGGGGATGCAGCATAGCGATGGCGGCTTCGGTTGGTGGGAGAACGATTCGAGCAATCAGCGCATGACTGCGCTCGTTTTGGACGGCCTCGCGGATGCGAAGGCTGCAGGACTTCCGCTCGAAGGGCGCTGGATTGACCGCGCACTCGAATGGGCTGCCGGTGAGCTGCAGCGCGAGCGAGATCAGAAGTCGCAAACCGAATGGCGATGGGACCGAGACCCGATCGGTCTGGCGGCTGCGGCTCTGCGACATCGCGACATGCCGGTGGCTGCTCAAAGGCTCGCTGCGGAGGACGTCACTAAGACCGAATCGACGCGTGATCTGGCGCGGCTCGCGATTGGGCTTAAGCCGTTCAATCAGGATTTAGCTCAGACCGCTTTGGATGCGGCTTTGGGCCGCGCGGCCAATGGGCTAGCGGACGAATGGTGGTGGGAAGGCGATGCGACACGGGCTTTGCTGCTGCGAGCTGCTGTCGTCATGGATGCCCCCCAGGCGACCTCACTCGCGGATGAACTGATGGCGAGGCGTCGCGGTCGTGGCTGGCGAAGCACCTACGATACGGCGCAGGTGCTCTCGGCGATGACCAACTACCTGGCGCAATCCGGTGGGTTGGATCCGGCACCGCGGACCGTGACGGTTCGGCTCGGCGACCAGGTCATTGAGACGGTGACACTGTCCCCAGATGCCAAATCAAGACACCGGATTGTGCTGGATAGTGCACAGCTTCGTGGAGGCGACGCGCTCACCATTGCCACCGAGGGAGCGAGCGTCTATGCCCAGATTGCGGGAAGAGTTCGGACGCCGCAGGCCGACATCCGGCCGCTCGAAACACAGGGCGTCAAGATTGAGCGGAGCCTACACAAGCTCACCTCGGGTCAGACGGCGGAGGGTCGAACCGGTCTGGTCGCAGAGAAGAACCCGATCAGCACCGTGAAGTCAGGCGACCTGGTGCGATGCCAAATCCGCGTGAATGTGCCCAAGAAAATGGAGTTCGTGCTGGTGGAAGTCCCGCTGCCGAGCAACATGCGGGTTCAGGAATCGACGGACCTAGAGTACTGGAGCTATTGGTTTAGCGGCATGGAGATCTTCGATGATAAGGTGGCGTTCTTCGCGACCGAACTCGCAAAGGGCGAGCACCTTTTCGAGTTCCATCTGAGAGCGGAGAACAACGGCGATGTGAATGTGTTGCCGGCTCGCGTGATGCCGATGTATCGGCCCACTGAGGTTAGTGCGTCGGCGAGCCTGAAGGTCGGGGTGGAATGAAGCTGCTTCTTGGGGCGCTAGCGTTGGTCGGGGTGGGTGGGGCGGTTTGGCCGCTCCTTCCCCGCGAGCAGGTCCTGGGCGGATATGAGACCTCTTTGGCTGAGCGAACTCGCAATCAGCGCCACAATGCCCGACTCGCTGCAAACGAGCTGACTCAGGCCACGATTCCGCCCAACGGTACGTTTTCCTTCAACCAACGGCTGAAGGGCTGGACCGCACGCGACGGCTACCGAAAAGCCCCGGTCAGCTACAATGGTCAGCTTATCGACAGCTGGGGCGGCGGAGTTTGCCAGACGAGTACGACGCTTTACAACGCGGCGCTCTTGGCGGGCCTCGAAGTGGTGGAGCGACATACGCACCGTTTCGCGCCGACCTATGTTCCGCCAGGACGCGATGCAGCGGTGGCCTACGAAACGGTGGACCTGAAGCTGCGCAACCCGCATGCGTTCGCAGTTCGGATTGAGGCAGTGGCGAGCGATCGCGCGCTGGTTGTCAAGCTCATTGGCCTGGGAAAAAGCGAGAGGGTCTCGCTGATCACCGATGTATTGCACCGGAGTCAGCCGGGGCAAGTGACGGTGAAAGGGGAACGCGGACGGATGATTCGCAATAGCGGAAAACCGGGTTTCGAGGTCCAAACTTGGCGGGTGTGGCCGGGCGGACGGCGAGAAAGAATCTCGCATGATCATTACGACCCGATGGATCGTGTGATTCAGAACCCATAATCTCAGCGAGATGCGCTGTGTTGTCACGGGAGGGGCGGGGTTCATTGGTTCGCATTGGACGGACCATCTGCTGGGTCACGGCCACGCGGTGATAGTGATCGATAACCTCATCACGGGTTCGCTGCAGAACCTGGCGCACCTCCAGGGGCATCCCGGATTCCAGTTCATCCACCAGGACGTAACTTTGGATATCAGCCTCGATGGACCGGTGGACTTCGTGTACCACTTCGCTTCGCCCGCCAGCCCTGCGGACTTCAAGCGCTTCCCGATCCAGATTCTGAAGGCGGGCGCGATGGGCACGCACAAGACGCTGGGATTGGCGCTCGCGAAAGGGGCGCGCTTCTTGCTGGCGAGCACCAGCGAGGTTTACGGCGACCCACAGGTGCATCCGCAGCCCGAAAGCTATTGGGGGAACGTCAACCCACTGGGAGAGCGGGGCGTTTATGATGAGGCCAAGCGCTACGCCGAAGCCCTGGTGATGGCGTATCACCGGATGCACGGCCTGGATACCCGGATCGCGCGATTCTTCAATACCTATGGTCCGCGGATGCGCATGGATGACGGGCGCTTGGTGCCAAGCTTTTTGGCGTGCGTGCAAGAAGGGAAGCCACTGACGCTGCACGGTGATGGGCAGCAAACCCGGTCGTTTGCGTACATTTCCGATCTGGTGGCTGGTTTACAAAAGCTGAGCGAGTCGGATTTTCATGAGCCAGTGAACCTGGGCAGCGAGTAAGAGTGGTAGGTCAGCGCGGTGGCGGACCTGTTGGAAGAGATCATCGGTAAGCCACTCGGGCGGGTGCACTTGCCCGCACCGCCCGATGACCCCCGCACCCGCAGACCCGATCTGACCCGTGCCAAAACGGTACTGGGGTGGTCGCCGACGGTCTCCCTGCGCGACGGTTTAGCGCTTACCCTGGTGAACATGCCAGGGTGTGCCGACCATTAACCATGAGGGCCTTGGGCCTTCAAGGAGAATAAAACACATGCAAATCTCGAATGCCGCCACCTGGGCGAGCATGCAAGGGGTGACGCGACGGCCCGCGAATGCGGTGGATTCGCCCTTACCAAAAGCGGTAACGGACGTGACTCAGCCTTCGGTGGGGGATCCCACTGCGCCACAAAGCCCGCCAAATACGAAGCCCGTTCGGGACCTGGTGACTCAGACCGGGACGGACCAGGACTTGGAACGACTTTCCCAGACCCTCTTCGAAAAGCTGCAAGGCGCGTTTGGTGCCTTTGAGGGCGATGAGAACTACGACGCCACCCTGGACTTTGACAAGGATGGAGAAATTGGTCCATCCGACTTTGTTGCCGTTTCCAAGCTCTACACCCTGATGGCACCGCAACCCCCGGTTGCGCAGCAAGTCACCAAGGCTGAGACAGTGGAAGCCACTGACCCCCTCTCGATCACGGATGTCCCTGGAAATGGGGTTTCTGACCAACGAGTTGAGAGCGCCCGCGACGCGGCTTTTCGCGTCTTCGAAGAGAGCTTTGGAGCTTTCAAGGGCGATGAGAACTACCGCGCCGAGCTGGACTTTGACAATGATGGCGAGATCGGACCTTCTGATTTCTCCATTCTCAGCCAAGTTTGGGACGAGCGCTTCTAAGCTCAGTTAGCCGCCAAAAAAGAGACCCCGGTGCCGATCAGTGCCGGGGTCTCTTTTTGCTTGAGCGATTGGGTTATTTGAAGAACTCGAAGTTCTCGAGCTTGGCTTTGAGGCTCTGCAAGAACTTACCCGCGAGGAGCCCATCGACCAGTCGGTGGTCATAGGTGAGCACCAGGTTCATCACGGACCGAATCGCAATCATGTCGTTAATGATCGACGGCACTTTCTTGATGGTGTAAGTGCCCAGGATGCCGCTCTGCGGAGCGTTGATCATAGGAGTACCCAGCAGTGCGCCGTAGGAGCCGGGGTTGGTCAACGTGAACGTTCCGCCCTGAACATCGGCGATGCTCAGTTGATTCTTGCGTGCCTTTGCGGCGATCGCCTCAAGGTCCTTGGCCAGGTCGATGAGCGACTTGGATTGACAGTCTCGGATGACGGGGACGATGAGGCCCTCGTCGCCCTTGGCTCCTAACGATACCGCGATGCCCATATGGACAGCTTTCGATTTGTGGATTGTGTTATCGGCATGGAGCGCGGCATTGAGCAGAGGGAACTCCAGCAGCGCCTCGGTGATGGCCTTGATGAAGAACGGGGTGTAGGTGAGCTTCACTCCAAACTGAGTTTGGAAAGTCTCCTTGTTCTTCTCTCGGAAGCTGACCATGTTGGTCACATCGACCTCGGTGAGAGTGCTGACAACCGGGATTTGCGACGAACGCGTCATCGCCTCGGCGATCATCTTTCGCATGCCAGCAAGCGGCACAACTTCGACATCGGGGCCTGCAATGGGAACGGGAGCCGGGGCTGGAACCGTGAGCTTGGGCGCGAATGCTGCAGGGGTGGCAGCGACTGCGGCCTGCTTGGCACCGCCATTGGCTAGGAACTGTTCAAGGTCTTTCTTGGTCACGCGGCCATCGCTGCCGGTGCCTGCAATGCTGCTCAGCTGGGCATCGGAAATACCGTGCTCTTTGGCCATGCTCCGCACGACGGGCGTGAACCATTTGCGACCGCCTGCGTCTTCCGTGGCCACGGCAACCGCCGCCGGGGCAGGGGTTGGGGCATCGAGGCCAGGGGCGCTGCTGAACATTGAATCGGCGATTTCGGTCTTGGGAATGGCGACGGTAGTGGGCGCAGCGGCGACAGCACCCGCAGAGCCGTCATCAATCAGCCCCATCGCTTTGAAGACCTCGACGGTGCCGCCTTCGGGCACCAAAATCTCCATGAGGACGCCAGCGGCAGGAGCGCCGAGCTCGGTGTTGACCTTATCGGTCATGATTTCCACCACGGGCTCGTCCTCCTTGACGCGATCCCCGACTTTCTTGAGCCACTTGCTCACCGTTCCTTCGTGCACGCCTTCCCCTAGTTCAGGGAAGAGAATCTCAACTGGCATGGGTGTGCATATTTTAGCTGACTTATCCCTCGTACTTCCCAGCGATTTCGGTTAAAATGCCAACTCATGGCGAAAGTTATCTCGCATCGTGTGCAGTCAAAGGCTAACTCAACGTTCTACTGGGACAAGTGGTCGGACGTGAATACGTGGGCCGAATGGGACGACACACTACGGAGCGCCCGGCTGGACGGCTCTTTTTCGTTGGCGGCCAAGGGCGAACTCACCTTCTCAGACGGCACGACCCTGCCGTTTGAAATCACCGACCTTGATCACGGCAAGGAGTTCGAATTCACGTTCTTCTTGCCAATGGCCGAAATGAAGGTGAGGCGGACGATTGGCGCGCGACCGGACGGTTGCTGGATCGAGCAAGAGGTCAAGTTCTCGGGCGTGCTCGGGTTTATGGCTTCGGGCAAGCACTCTGGTCGCTGGGAGACCGCGACTCCGCGCTCGATGGATCGCTTGAAAAAACTGATCGAAACCGGTTCGCTTTGAACCGGGGCTAACGAAAGTCTAAGATTTCTCGGTAAAACGGGGACTTCATGAAGTCTTTGGTTTCTCCCGTTCGCATCGCGGTGTCGCTTATCGGCTTGGCGGCGCTGACTGCCCAGGCCGCGCCGATCCGAGGCATGCGGTTCCTTGCGCTCAGCCCGGACGGCGCGCAGATTGCATTCGGCTACCAAGGCGACCTTTGGATCGCCAGCACATCGGGCGGCCGCGCGACGATGCTGACGCGGCACATCGAAATAGAGCAGAACCCGGTTTGGTCGCCGGACGGCAAGCAGATTGCGTTTGCAAGCAATCGATTCGGTAACAACGACATTTTTACGATCCCCGTGGATGGTGGTGAAGTGCGCAGGTTGACGTGGCACACCGGCTCTGATGTGCCGAGCGACTGGCAGGAGTCAGGAATCTATTTCGCCGGGCGGCGCGAAGGCGCGAACTCAACGTCCTATCAGATTGACCCAAAAACCCTCGCGGTGACCAGCGAGTTTGAAGAGATGTTCACTATCGGGTCGCCCAAAGCGGGAGATGGCGGGATACTTTACACGCGCTCCGGATTTCCTGAGACACGCCCTCGATATGAGGGAAGCGCCGCATCCCAATTGTGGACCTTCAATCAGGAGAAAGGTGAGCACAAGCTTGTCCGGTCAACCCGATTTCAGCATCTGTGGCCCAACTGGCTGCCCAATCGTGATATCGCATTTGTGACCGTGTCTGAAAAAACCCCGAGTAGCGCCTCATTGGGAGAGAACTTGGGTCGATTTGTGGATAACGCTCGAAGGACTCCCAATGTTTATGTACTGCGTAATGGTCGCACCGAGCAAGTCACCCAGTTTGTGGGCGGAGCGGGTGTGCGGTACTTGTCCGCCGCGCAAAACGGCAACTTGGCCTTCGAGGTCGAGGGTCAAGCCTATTTTATGCGGCCAGGTGGTGCTCCGACACCGATCGATATTCAAGTGAACGCCGATGCGAAACTGACCTCCGAAGAGCGGCTGCAACTGCGCACCGGTGCAACGGATGGAACGTTGAATCCGGCCAAAGATCGTGTTGTGTTCGTGGTGCGGGGGGAATTGTGGACCGTGCCAGTCACGCAAGGCAAGAGCCCAAATGCGAGCGATGCGACCCAGCTCACCACTTGGGAAGGCGTGGACGAGCAGCCCTTCTGGCACCCAAATGGGGAGTCGATTTTCTTCACGTGCGCCCGCGAGGTCTCGACGGCGTTGTTTCAGCTGACTCTG
>JALHPH010000005.1:1411-16731 GCA_022842565.1 Fimbriimonadaceae bacterium | reverse complement strand
GAGCGGAATGCTTCGAGTCCAAACCAGGCCGATGAGCCCCGCGATCACTGCGACCAGAATCAGGATCATGCGCTTGCGCGGATGCTCCTGACCCAAGTCCACTTTCCAGCTGAGCGAATCTTTTAGCGCCAATCGGTGAAGAGGGTCGTGATGCTGTCGTTCTGGTGAATCCGGCGGATCGCCTCTGCCAGCATCGGAGCGCAGTCGAGAATGGTGAGCTTGCTGTATTGCTGCCCGTGCGGCACTGGAATCGTGTTGCAGCAGATCACCTCTTTAATGACACTGTCCTGAAGCCGCTGCATGGCATTGCTGCTGAAGATGGGGTGTGTGCAACACACGATCACCTCTTTGGCACCGCGCTTCATCAGCTGCTCAGCGCCCAGCATCACCGAGCCGCCGGTGTCGATCATGTCGTCAATCATGACGCAGGTTTTGTCGGCGACATCACCGATGATTTCCATGATATCAACCTTGTTCGGTTCGGGGCGGCGCTTGGCGATGATCGAGATGCTCGCCTTCAGCATTTCTGCCAGCGAACGGGCGCGGGCCACACCACCGACGTCGGGGCTGACGACCACCACATCTTGCTGATCGAGCCCTTTCGAGAGCAAATGGCGACCGATGAGCGGACCGGCGTAGAGGTGGTCCACTGGGATGTCAAAGAAGCCTTGGATCTGCTCGGCGTGCAAGTCAACCGTGAGCACCCGCGATGCGCCTGCTTGGGTGATGAGGTCCGCGATGAGCCGAGCCGTGATCGGTTCGCGCGGCTTGACTTTCTTATCTTGCCGGGCGTAGCCGTAATAGGGCATCACCACGCTGATGCGGCTGGCCGAAGCGCGCCGGAAGGCGTCGAGCATGATGAGCAGCTCGACCAAATTGTCGTTGGCCGGATTGCAAGTGGGTTGAATGATAAAAACGTCGTTTCCGCGTGCGCTTTCGCTGATCTGAACTCGGATTTCTCCGTCTGCGAACTTGGTGCTCACCAGCGTGCCAAGCTCGACCCCGAGACACTGGGCAATTCGGGCGCCAAGTTCAGGGTTCGCGTTACCGACGAACAGCTTCATGCCGTCCAGTTCACCCGGTTCGGTCACGATTCCTGAACCTTCATATTCTTCTCTCGCCATTGTTGTGCCCACTGCTCCTTCTCTACCTGCCTTGCGCGGCCGATGGCCAACGCATCGCTTGTTACATTGTGCGTCAGAGTGCTGCCTGCCGCCACGTAAGCGCCGTTCGAAATCTGGATGGGTGCGACCAACGTTGAGTTGGAACCTACAAATGCACCCTCTCCGATGACCGTGCGATGCTTACGATACCCATCGTAGTTGCACGTGATGGTGCCGGCCCCGATATTGGTGCCCGCTCCCACTTCGGCATCGCCCACATAGCTGAGGTGTCCGACCGCCACTTGGTCGCCGAGCTCGGCGTTCTTAACCTCGACAAAATTGCCGATTCGGACGCCATGGCCTAGGGTGGACTTGGGTCGAAGGTGAGCGTAGGGACCAATGTTCACCTCGTTCCCCACGACCGCCTTCAGGAGGGTGGAGTGCTTGATGATGCAATTCGAACCCACCGTGGAATCGGTGATGCGCGAGAACGACATGACGCAGGTGCCTGCGCCGATGCGCGTGCTTCCTTCGAGCACCGTCATGGGTTCCAGCACTACTTCGGTTTCGATCTCGACATCTAGGCCGATGAAGGTCGAGGCTGGGTCGATGATCGTCACGCCATTGAGGCAGTGCTGCTTGACGATCCGTTTTTGCAGGATCGCGGCGGCCTCGGCGAGCTGCCAGCGGTCGTTCACGCCTTGGAAGAGCGTCGGGTCCTCGAATACCACGGCGTGCGTGGACATGCCCGCCACCGCCATCAGGCGAAGGACGTCGGTCAGGTAGTACTCGCCCTGGGCATTTTGGTTGCCGATTTTGGGGAGCATCGCAAAAAGCGTCTTTGCGTCGAAGCAATAGACCGCGCTGTTCACTTCGGTCAGGGCGCGCTCCGCCGGGCTCGCATCTTTGTGCTCCACGATGCGCACCGGGTGACCGCTGGCATCTCGGACGAGCCGCCCGTAACCGGCGGGGTCCGCCGCATGGAACGTCGCGACGGTGGCCCGCGCATCCGATTGAATGTGTTCTAGCAACAGTCGCTGAATCGCGTCGCTGGTGATGAGCGGGGTGTCGCCTGGGGAAATGATGACGGGACCGTCGTAATCGGCGAGCGCAGGCGCACCCATCAATGCCGCATGTCCGGTGCCGTGCTGCTCTTCTTGTACAACGAAAGCGTATTCTTCCGGTGAAAAAGCTGCCTGGATCTGATCGCGACCATGGCCGACGACCATCACGCGGCGGTCGACACCTGCTCCGGCGAGCGCTCGACCGACCAATTCCACCATAGGGACGCCGCAAACTGGGTGCAGACCCTTGGGAAGCGTCGATTTCATCCGCTTCCCTTCTCCCGCCGCCAGAATGACTGCCGCTATGCCCATTGCAAGTTGAAGATACCAGCCATCATCGGCTCTTGCGTGCCCGCGCCAGTTGGAAGACCGTGCCGATCAGGGAAATCGCCATTGGGAGCCAGTCGATTTGTTGCGAAGCCTTGCCAGTGAGCGCATGGATGTTGGACGTGATTCCGCGAGCATCGGCACCGACGGAGGTCGTCGTGCGTTTGACTTCATCCACCAAAGAGTTCACTCGGTCCGTGAGGCCGTTCATTTTGCCTGTCAAAGTATCGACCTTTTGGCTGAGATCACGGATGAGGCCGACAAGCTGCAGAAGCAAAATGACCAAAACTAAATAGAAAAGGAGGCCGACCAGGAAGAATGCGCCTGACACTCCGAACCACCAAGCGGGGGCTTGTATCATGCTAAAACCTTACCCGTGACGAATATGCTCTGGGACGCTGGAAGCACGAGCGAAGTCGTAAGTTTTCCATCAATTGCGTCGAGCACCCGGCCCATCACCTGGAAGGAGGTCCCCCATAGCCCGGTGATGCAGAGCTCGCATGGCACGTCTTTGTCGCTGGGATTCACGATGGTCAGCTCGAACCAGCGCTTTCGGGCATCCAGGCGAAGTTCTTGGATGCTGCCGTAAGTCAGCTTGAACTCGGCCCCGATCTGGCGCAGAATGATCCGCCGCCCGACTCCGTCCCAGGGCTTCACCGAGTACGCGCCTCCTTCCGAGAGGAAATGGCACCCGAACACAAAGGTGCTGGCCGGGCCGTTCGGCAACACGTAGGACCCCACTTCGCGAAGATAGTGGAAATAGCCGAGCCCGCTGGCACCGGTGAAGCGGTTGTAGCCGCTATGCTTGCTACTCAGGTCCGGGCAATAACACATGCTGGCCGCGCCGTCTTTGCGCACCAGCGCCCAAGGGGCAATCATGCCGCCGAAGGCCAGCCGCATATAGACCTCAGCGAGAGCCGGATAGTCGCGGTCGAGGCCTGCAAAGAATGTGAGGGCATTCGGGATCGTAGTGTGCGCAAGGCACGCCTCACCTCGGTCTGAGAGCGCTCGCATGGGTGCCGAGTCGGCTCCATCCCAGCTGCGTTTGTCGCTGCCGTACCACCACCAGCTTGGCGCACTGCTGCGCGCGGCAAAAGCACACCGAAGGGTGCGCTCAAGGTGCTCATCGTCCTGCGCGTAAAGCGCCGCCCGGACCACCTCTTCGAACCCGCTGGTATCAAGCGCCGACTCGCCCGCATAGGGGTACTGCATCTTCACAAGCTCGCGGGCCTTGTGGTCCACCATCTGCTGAAGGGATGCAAACTCCTCGCCCAGCCCCTCGGCCTCGAGGTCGGTGAGGATGTCGTAGACCCGCGCGTACCCAGTCAGCCCGACCGTGCGGACATAGTGCCGCCACCCGAATCGGAACATCGCGAGGGCCGTTCGCGCCGCAGAGCGCAGGTAATCCTCGGGCCGCAGACGCGTCTCGCCGTAGGTTTTGGCGATGCGGTACATCGCGTGGTACAGGCCAAAAACGGGTGGATAGGTTGCGGGCCGACCGGCGTAGGCGCCCAGCCCCGAGCCATCGGCCAACACGCTGCCCACCGAAAAGTCCGAAGGGTTTTGAATATCGTCCTGCAGGAAATCGACCAGGTACTGGTCCAGCACGGCGATCTCGCTCCGCGATGGATAGTGGGCGTTTTTTTCGGCCAGGAACAGCGCGTCGGCGATGGAGCACTCGATGCCACTGCTGCCTGCGAATTCATCCGGGTCGGTGACCGGCTCGTTGGTCTGAGTGTCGGTAAGCGTGATGGCGTGGTGCAGCGGCGAGGATTCATCCTCGACCACTTGCGTGGTCGCGATGTAGGCCGCGCGCTTCTTGATGAGATCCTCGATCGGCTCCGTGAACATCAAGTGCAGGTGACTGACCCGCCCATGCTGGTCTTCAAATGTCAGCCTCAGGCGGCCAGGCTCGGTAGGAAGCACGGAGCAGAGTGCCCGGTCCTCAAGTCGCTTAACGACCAACTGAGCGTCCTTGCTGACATAGAACCTTGTCGGCTCCACTCCCATCACCTCGACCTCGATGGGCACTCCCATCGGCGCCACACAACTGGGCAAAACGCGGATCGAGGGCCGTCCGCAGGCGGCGAGAGTTTGATTGACGCCGTCCTCGCGGTCACGGTCGGTGGGCACAAACCGAACCTGGAAGGTTCGTGAATCGCCAGGCTCCAGGATGAATGAGGTGTGCTCATTCCACCATTTGGCCCAGCCCTCGCGGTCGGCGGTGGCGCGGCTGAAGGCGTAAACCACCGGTATGCCCTCCCATTGGTGAGGGGTCTTGATGCTCGCTGAGACCGACGCAAAGAACTCCCAGCCGTGATCATCACCCGGGAACACAAGGAGCCCGGGCGGCTCGCTGGTCATGCGCTGAGCGTGAACCCAGCTGGCCGCGCCACCAATGAACTTATGCACGTAGAGCCGGCTCGTCCAGAGCCGCTTGAGCTGGTCATCGCTCCAACCAAAGCCGTCATAAAACGTGTTAAACGCGAGCGGGAATCCGAGTTCGCCGATCTCGATGCTCACCCGGCCACGGTTGCGGATTTCGACTTCCCAAACGACCTGCGGGAACGGCTGCACGACTTCAAAGAACTTCCCTGTCGCCTCGATCTCGGGCAGAAGCGAAAACTCGTATTCAAACCGCTGCTCCTGACTCTCGAAGGTAAAGTCCTCGTCCTCGTCCATCTCGAAGAGCGGGAGTTGGGAGCTGTTGCCGTTACGGCTGAAGATCCAGGGGTCATCCGGACCGGTGCGCGCGCCGATAAGGATGGTGCCGGGGTACAGGTCCTCGGCGTTTTCCTCGCCGTAAGGCAGCGGCGGAAGCACAAACTGGAAGTCATCTCCTTCTTCGGGCAGAGAGGGGTCTGCGGACCAAAGCGACACAATGCGCCCGCCATTGCCAAACTCCATTGAAATGAGGCTCCCTGATAACTCAGGGCGATCGCTCGAAAAGCTCTCCATTAGGGTTGAAAGAGCTTACCAGCCCGAACCATTGGCCACACGAAGCACGTACAGTGCTATGAGATGAAATCTGCAATTGCATTTTTGGTTCTTGCTACGCTCATGGTGGGCTGCAGCCAACCCGCTGAGACACCCGCCTCGCCGACCGCCAACACTGAAAGCCCTGCACCTGTCGCCACGATTGGTGCTGATAAAGTAGTTCGCAACGCAGAAGGCAAGGCCTATTGCGTGGTGATGAACACGCCCGTTGCGCTCGCCGAAGCTGATGCGCCGAAAGCCGAGCACGAGGGTGTGACCTACTATTTCTGCTGCGAGAGCTGCCCGGGCATGTTCAAGAAAGACCCCGCCAAGTACGCAGTCGCCAAGAACTAGTAGGTGCCGTAAAGTCGGTCACCAAAATCACCCAGGCCCGGTACGATGTACTTGCTTGCATTCAGTTCCGGGTCGATGGCAGCCGTCCAAATCTCAACGTCGGGGTGGTTGTGGAGTAGCGTATCGACTCCGTGGCGCGCGGAAATGATGCTGATGAACGAAATGCTGTCCGCGCCCGCCGCCTTGATCAGCCCGATGGCCTGACTGGCCGATCCGCCGGTAGCGAGCATGGGATCGACGCAGATGGCATGACGCCCGGACATGTTGGGCAGCTTGCTATAGTAGCTGTGCGCTACTGCCGTGTCGTGCGAGCGCTCGAGCCCTATATAGCCCACGCTTACATCCGGAAAAAGCCGTAGACCGCTCTCGAGCATGCTGAGCCCTGCCCGCAAGACTGGAATAATCGCCAACCCTTTTCCCAAAACATGGACTTTTGTCGAAGTGAGCGGGGTTTCGACCTGCTCTTCTCGGCTCTCCAATGACCGCGTAGCTTCGAAAAACAGCAGCGTGGAAAGCCTGTCGGCGAGCATACGAAAACGCTCGGGTTCGGTAGTGCGGTCACGCAGCCCGGCCAAAAGATGGGCCGCCAAGGGGTGTTGAACGATGTGGGCAGGCACAACCGAATTGTACTGGTTGGCCTGCCCTGTGCGGTTAGCGTCCGCCGAGTCCGCTGAGCGTAACGCCCTCGATGAAGTACTTCTGCGCAAAGAAGAACACCATGAGAACCGGCAGCATGGTCAACGTGGCGAAGGCCATGAGGAGGCCCGGCTCGCCGCTTCGCTCGCCATTGAAAAGCTGAAGCGCATAAGCAATCGGCATGTTCTCGGGCGAATTGATGTAAATGAGCGGCCCCATGAAGTTGTTCCAAGTGCCCATGAAAGTCCAGATGGCGACCACGGCGAGGGCCGGTTTCACCTGCGGCATCATGATCTCCCAGAACGCGCGAAGGTAGCTACAGCCATCAATCTTGGCAGCGTCCTCCAGCTCCATTGGGATCTGCAAGAAGAACTGACGGAGCAAGAACACATTGAATGCGCCCGCGAAGAACGACGGCACCCATATTGGATAGAGCGTATCGACCCAGCCGAGCTGCTTGAAGATCAGGAACTGCGGCATCAGGGTCACCGCGCCTGGCAGCATCATGGTAGCGAGCAGGACCTTGAAAAGCAGTTCCCGGCCCGGAAACTTCATTCGGCTAAACGCGTAGGCCACGATGCTGCAGCTCAGGATCGTTCCGATCACACTGAAGAAGACCAAAACCAGAGTATTGTATAAGTATCGTAGCCCAAAGTTGGTCTCAGGCGGCAAGTACTGGAGTGAGTCTGGGTAGTTTTGCACTCGCAAGCCGCTCGGCCGGACTTCCTCGATTTGGTCCCGCTTGAAGACCCTGATTTGGTCCTTCAATTGGGGCGGTTCCAGGATTTGCACTCGGCGGCTGCCATCTGCCATTTCCTCGATGACCTTGGCGCGGAACTCGGTGGCAGCAATCTTCCCCTCCACGACGGGCACCTGCTTGGGGACTTCCACCGCCGATGCCAGCGGAGCTTCAAAGGTCCGGCCGCGAAGGCTGAACGGCGTCAGCACATCAAACTGCGATAGCCCGCCGGGGAGATCCTTGATGCGGCTTGCGACGACCGGCGTCCCCTCAAAATTCAGCTGGAATTGGCGATCTTTCGGATCAAGGTAAGGGACGGTCTGCGTCACCTTTGGAATCCAGACAATGCCGCCGCCCATGTCCTTATCCTCTTTGAACGAGCTACTAAGCAGCCAAGCGAACGGCAAGCCAAACACGACGCAACCAGCCAAAAGCGCCAGGTGTGTGGCGACCATTTTGCCAAAGCTGCGGGTGGTGCTTCGTCGAGCGGTATAGACCACGAAGGCAAGGACCGCGAGCGTGAGGGCAATCAGAATGACAATGGTGAGCGGCTGCAAGTAGAACGCACCCCGAAACACGGTGAAAGTCCCCTTATAGCCGGTAAACAACGCGAAGCTCAGAGAGCCGAAAATCAGCCAGAGGCCAGCTGACCACAACCGGGTCTGGCGCTCTTCGTTACTGATGCCAAGGGTCCACTGCACGAGGCTCGCGACGATGCCGATCACGCTGAAGACCACGCCCCATCCCCAGAACGGTGCATAGAACCATACAACAGGAATCCGGACACCCGTGCCTTCAATAGTGCGGCCCACTTGGCCCGGGCTCAAGCTGGCTATGAGGCTGAAAAGGATCGCTCCGACGCTGGCGATGATCATGCCGCGAACTAATCGAGTGCGATCGTCGCCGGGCGCGGGTGCCAACCACCGGAATCCCAGCAACGCCAGCCGGATCAACAGAATGAGCGTGATCCAAAAGCTCAGCGTGCCGATCGCAAAGACGAGTTCTTGGTTCACTTCCCTGCCTCCGAATACACCGCGCGTTGGCCGATAGCCAGCTGGATCAGCGTGAAGATGAGCACCACCAAGAAAATCACCCACGCTAGCGCGCTGGCGTAGCCCATTCTAAAGAACGCGAAGGCGTTCTGGAATAGGTAGTAAACCGGAGTGAGCATGGTGTCGTTGGCACCGTATCCATCACCGTTCGTGATCACATAGACTTGATCGAAGGTGTTCACTGCGCCGATCACGCCCATGATCGTGCTAAACAAGATGACAGGCGAAAGCATGGGTAGCGTGATGCTGAAGAACTGCTGGCGAGGATTTGCGCCGTCGATGCCAGCCGCTTCATAAAGCGTCTGTGAGATACCCTTCAGCGCCGCCAGCCAAAGCAGCATTCCGCTGCCTGCGCCCCAAAGACCCATGTACACAAGAGCCGGCTTGGACCACGATTCGACACTCGTCCAGCCCGGTGGCTGCACTCCGAACATCGGCGTGATGACTTGGAGCCAAAAAGCATTGACGAGGCCGCGGCTTGGGTCGGCGGAAAGGATGTAGATCCAGAGAATCGTGGCCGCCATGCCCGGAACGATGGCAGGCATATAGAACATGGTGCGGTAGAACCGCATGCCTCGCACGCCCGTGTTCAGCAGCATCGCCACAGCAAGGCCAGTGATGATGCCGAGCGGAACGCCCACACCGCCCAGGTAAGCAACGTTGAAGAAGCCACGGAGCATGCGGTCGCGGTCCACTTGGAAAAGCTCCACGTAGTTTTGTCCCCCGACCCATCGGGCGTCAGTGAGAACGTTGTATTGCGTGAAGCTGAAGAAAAGCGAGGCCACCATGGGACCGATGGTGAAGACCAGGAAGCCGATGAGCCACGGGGAGATGAACGCATATCCCCAGAGCGCTTCTTGCCTTTCGAGCCGCCCCATTTTCCGGCGATTCAGGGCGAAGATACATGCGCCCAGCACGAGCAGCGATGCGACCCCGCCCAGGATGGCCGGAAGCGCTAGGTTGATGACCGGCTTGTTTTCCTTGCCAAACTCGGCGTCCAACTCCTTTTGAACGCGGACTTGCCCTTCGAGGAGTGCCTCTGCCGGAGTTTGCTTTAGCAGTGCGGCCTGATCAACCGCGCGCACGTGCTCATTCCACAGCATCTGCCCAGCGAAGGTGGCAGGGCGGACCCGGGCGACTTCGGCGATTTTGATGTGCAACGCCAGAGCGGCGGCGACGTTCTTGTCGCGGGGTTTAAGAGCCTCAAAGGAGAGACTATTGGCTTCCATGTTGGCCAGGATGCGCGGGACAAACTCGCGGCCACGGCGACGCTCCCATTCGGCTTGCGCAGTGAATTCCAGCAAACGCGCTTCGGGGCTGCTGAGCCACTTGATGAGCTTCCAACCACCCTCCATGTTGTGCGCGCCCTTGGGAATGGCATAAGAGAAGCCGCCCGCCCAAGTGACATAGGTGTCCTTTTCGCCTGCAAATCGGCCGACTCGGTTGTAGCGATCATCGGGAACGGGGGGATATGCAACGCCGAAATCCATTCCGGGCGCAAAGCGAAGGAAGCCCGGAAGGATCCAGTCGCCGTCGATTTTCATCACGACTGCGCCGGTGTAAAACGGATCGAATTCGTTCCCGCGGAATCCGGACTGGAACTTCTGCGCGTTCTCATATCCGCCGACGATTTGGTAGCCGTCGACCATGAACTTCAGCGCTTCTTCGCTCTCGGCCGAGTACAGCGTGCACTGTCGACCATCCTTGCTGATGAACTCAGCATTGTTCTGGAAAGCGTAAAGGTACAGCCAGGAGTTACCGTAGTTGGGAAGGAAACCAGCCCGAAGGAGCCGCCCGTTGGCGTCGAATTTGGTCAGCGCTTTGCTGTAGGCGAGGACCTCGCTCCAGGTGCGGGGCGGGCGCCCGGGGTCTAGTCCGGCGGCCCGAAGCGTCGCGGCCTCTTCCCGAAAAATCTTGCGATTGTAATAGAGGATGCGCGTATCCGAACCGAACGGGATGCCATACAGCTCGCCATCGTGGGTCGCTTCTTCCACCGTTGCTGGGACGAACTCGCTGAGGTCCGGCGTCATAGGGTCGGATGCCTTGTCGCGCTCGATGAGCGGCCCTAGTGGCATAAATGCGCCCCGATTGGCCCAGTCACTGATGGTAAACCGGTCCTGGTACACCACGTCGGGGGCGGCCTGACCCACAATCGCCGTCATGAGCTTTTGCGGGTTCATCCGTCCGGCGCCCATGCTGAGAACACGGACTTGATATTCGGGATTACGACGCTCGAACTCGCGGATGGTCGCTTCTAGCCCCTTACTGTCGGGCCCGAAGCCCTGACCCCAATACGTAATCAGTTTGGGACTTTGGGCAACCGACAAGGCGACCAGGCAAATTGTTGCGAGGGCGAACAGAGCCCGGAGGGCAGAGCGGCATTGCTCCATAGTGTTCTCGCATTTTACGCTTATTCCCCGCGAATACGTATGCACGATTCAAATTCGACGTTGCTGTTACAATAGAGCGCATGCCCAGCACGTCTTCGAAACCCGATTACCGTTGGGCGAGAATAGCCATCGCGCTCACTGTGTTCATCGACATGATGAGCTTTGGGATGGCGATCCCAGACTTGCAACTGCGCGCCGAGGGGCTTGGGGCGGTCGGCTGGAAGATGGGCATTCTGCTGAGCAGCTACAGCATCGCGCAGTTCTTCTTTTCGCCGCTGCTCGGGCGTTGGAGCGATGTGGCGGGCCGCCGCAAGGTGCTGATGATCACCTGCGCGATGACCCTCATCTGCTTTGTAGTCTATGCCTTTGCGAATACCCTAGAACTCATGTTCATCAGCCGGATCGTGGGCGGCATCAGCGCTGCGAATATCGGTGTCGCGTTTGCCTACATGGCCGATATCACCGAACCCGAGGAGCGCGCGGCTGGGATGGGGATGCTCGGGGCGGCGTTTGGACTTGGTTTCATTTTTGGCCCAGTTCTTGGCGCGGCGCTTGTGAAGGCTGGCGGCGGATCGCCATTCTTGCTGGGCATGGTCGCGGCTGGGTTTGCGCTCATCAATTTGGCATTCGTTTGGTTCCGCTTGCCCGAAGCACCGGTGTTGCAGGCAAAGGCGGCGACAGGCATCCGGGAAGGGCTGACCCAGCTAGGCATTGCGCTGCGCACACCCGGGCTGGGTCTCCTCATCAGCCTTTTCTTCGTGGCGAACTTCGCCTTTTCGAATCTTGAGAGCACTTTTTTTCGATTGATGAATGTCCAGTGGAAGCTGGACGAAGCGGGTGGCGCTTGGGTGCTTTTTGCGGTGGGAGTGACCGTTGCGGTCACTCAAGGCGTGCTGGTTCGCAAGTGGACGCCGCGCTTCGGCGAGATCAACCTGCTTCGAGCCGGTTATCTCCTGCTCATCCCCGGTCTGCTGCTGGTTCCTTACACCCCGCCGTGGATTCCGTTGTTGCTAGGTGCCATCCTGATTGGGTTCGCTAACGGCATCGCGGGGCCGAGCGTAAACTCGCTCATCTCGCGGAGTGCGCCCCCCGACATGCAGGGCGGAGTCGGCGGGATCATTCAATCGGCGGGTGCCATGGCCCGCATCTTCGGACCACTTTGCGGAAGCTTACTTTTCGATTTGGGGCCAGCTTGGCCCTACTGGGCAGGGGCAGCGCTCATGGTCTGGCCGACGCTCGCGGCGCTTCGGTATCGCCCCGTGTTCCATGAGAGCCAGACTTCCGAAGGGTATGCTTCGACGCACCCTTGAAGCAGGCTCTACGCGCACAACGGAATTGGGGATCGTCCCTCGGCTTACTCATCTTCTTGATTGGCGTTGGCCTTATTGTCGTGTCGTTTTGGCAGGCTTACCTTCAGTACTCCACCCCGCCTTCCTTGGCGCTTGGCATCAAGCCGGGTGAGCCACTCGACCTCAACAGTGCGGGCGATCGGGTTTTCACGTTGATTTGGAGGGCGCTCTTGTTGCTCGTGATGACGATTGTCGGCTCCAGCATCGCCAGCCGCGGCATCAAGATGTATCAGGCTTCGCTGGTGGAGGCTCCTAAGGCTCCGGTCGAAGACCTGCCAATTGAGCCGTGAATTGCACTTTCCGACTCCTGCTGTCAAGGGAGAAGTTGAATAGCGGTTACCCCTGGGTCAAGACACTGGGATTGGTGGTCGGGATGAGAGGATTTGAACCTCCGACCTCTGCGTCCCGAACGCAGCGCTCTACCAAGCTGAGCCACATCCCGAAAGTTGGATAAATATACCTTTTAGAACCGCAAACGGACGCCCAGGGTCCATGAATTGAACTGAGCGAAGTTATAAACGGCGTCCACATCGGCTCCACCCTCCAGCATTCGGACTCCGGCGAAAAGCTCGGTCTTGCGGTCAACCGCGTAGTGCAACCTCGCGCCCAAATCGATGGCCCGACCCTGCGGTGCCCACGAGGCATCGAGGTCGGCATTGAAGGACAGCCTCTCCGTCAAGGGCACTTCGGCCGCGAGGTAGAACAGCGGAACGAGGCCCAGATCCGTCTTTCGTGCGCGGGTCGCGCCCTGCTCTAGTTCGATGTAGGCATCGCGGATTTTCAGCGTCCCTCCAGCACTAAAGTAGCCACCCCATTTCTGGACGTAGCTGACCCGATAGGAATTGAACTGGTAGCGTCCGCGGGTATCGACCCCGCCTGCGAAGTTGGTGCCATTAAATGAAACCGGGCCAGAAAGCTGCCCCACTCCGGAAAGGCTGAGCGGAGCCAGCATCAAGCGGATCTGCGGGCTGCCTCGTTCGCCAAAGAAAAGCGTGACTCTGCCACCGGTCCGCATGCCGCGCCCGGTGAGATCGCGCAGGTCGAACCGGTCGGCGTTGTTGGGGATCGCGACTTGGTTCTTGGGGTTTGCGATGCGGATCCCCTCAACTTCCAGGGACGAGAGCCGCCAGTCAATAGCTGACGCCGAGACCCCAGCCGCCAAGAGAAGAGCCGCGCAATATTGCTTCACTCCTAAGCTTACGCAAAATCGTGCCAAGTGAGTAAGCTCGCCGTGCCCAAGGGATGAAAAAGATCACTGCTTACCTGCGCCCCTTTCAGCTCGACGCCGCAAAAACGGCCGTTGCCGAAATGGGCATCTCGGGACTCAATATCGCCGATGCGCGCGGATGCGGAAACTCGCCCGAGGCCACGATGATACTGGGCGCGGTGGAAATGCGCAGCTCTTTGCCGATGCGCTCACGCATCACCATCGTCGTTCCCGATGAACTTCTGGACGATGTGGTGCAGACTCTCATCGAAAGCGTGAGGACCGGCAAACCAGGGGACGGCAAAATCTTCATTGAGCCGATCGTGGAAGCGGTTCGAATTCGCACCGGCGAAAGGGGCAAAACCGGGCTCTGATTTGTAACGTCATAATCCAGACAACATAGGCAACACGATGAACAAACTGAAAGGGATTTTTTGTACGCTGGGCGTCCTCGCGGCCATGGCAGCGATGGCAAAGGTGGAGATCAAGACCAGCGTTGAATCCGGAGCTACGGTCTCGGGCGATGTGCTCATTACCACTCGCGTCACGGCGACGAACCTCGTGACCAGCGTTGAATTTTATGTAAACAACGACCTGCGGAACTCGGACGACAGCACGCCGTACGAGTTTCGATTGGACACCATCGCTGAAGCCGAGGGACCGATCACCGTCAAGATCGCGGCCTACACCAGCGAGGGCGAATCGGCTGAAAAAATCCTGAAGCTGACCATCGACAACCAGCTTGCAAAGGGTCCTGACTTCTTCGTGGAGCGTGGCGCGGAGCAACTCACCGACGGCAAAGCCGATGATGCAATCGTTTCGGGTCGGCTCGCGCTGAAAGCCAAACCGAAGTACATTCCTGCACGCCTTCTGCTGGCTCGCGCCAACTTCCAAAAGGGCATCTGGGACTTGGCTCAGAAGTTCTCGGAAGAGGTGTTGCTGGAGCAGCCGAACAATGTAGATGCGCTGGACCTCAGCGCGGCCATCGGGCTCCGACGAGCATTTGAGACCCTGGACCGAGGCGACCGCAAAGTCACCCTTTCGACAATCGGTACCGCGCTCAAGTCGGCCGCCGAGAGCCGCGCGAAAGTCTATGACGCACGCATGGAGGCGATGGGCGCCCCCACCGATGCAAACCTCCTGAAATGGGCCGACCTGGCGCTGGCCAGCGGACGCTATGCACAGGTGGCAAACGAGCTGGACCGACGCTTCGCGCTCGATCCGAGCAAGACGTCGATTGCCAACCGACTGGTTTACGCTCAGCTTCGCAATGGCCGAGTCACCGACGCTTTCAAAACGATGGGCGTCTATCAGCGAAGGGGCAAGCCCGACGCCATCGGAAATGCGCTCTATGCAGTGATGCTCCAAATCGCGGGCAATGGAGCTGAGGCGCTGGACGCCGAGCGACGCGCCGTGGCTGCTGATGCCAGCGATGTGACTGTGCGCAGCGGCCAAGCGGTTCTTGCTCTACTTCGCGGAAACGTGCCTGTGATGTCACAACTCATTGGTGATCTGGCCAAGGATGAAGGTGGTCGTCTCGAGGTCCAGTACTACCAATCCTTGCTGGCAAATACGGTTTCGGACTTCCAGACCGCCGAGGCCAAGTTCCAATCTGCTGCATTACTGGAGCCGACGAGCCACGACGTTTACATTCTGCGCGCCAACCAGCTCCTGGGATACTCCCTGAACGAGGCCACCAATAAGGAAGTGGTCACCTATCAGCGCGACATGGCGAAGGCGTTCTTGGAAGCCGCGCTGAACGCGCGGCCAGATGCTTTCGACGCCCTCACGGGCCTCGCGATCATCAATATGATGTCGAGCAAGTTTGAGGACGCCAGCCGGTTCGCAGACGCAGCCGTGAAGGCGGGTCCACAGTACGCCGCGGCGCACTATGTGAACAGCTTGGCGCAGGCTTTTGAGAGCCAGAGACTGCGGCAATCGTCGGAAGTTTTGCGACAGCAGGCAAACACCGCTCGCGGCAACCGGCTTTTGGACGAAGCCACTCGACTTGAGCGGCAGGCTAACGACGTCGCCAAGCGCGCCGAAGAATTGGCCACTGCAAGCACCCGCTCGCTGACCATCTCGCAGCAGCTTGATCCATCGGGCCTGGGCGGAAAGGGCGT
>JALHPH010000005.1:0-1401 GCA_022842565.1 Fimbriimonadaceae bacterium | reverse complement strand
AACTGGTTGCAGGCGTGGACGTATTACGCGACTCGGGGCCGAGTGATGATCCTGGTTCCGCCACAATACTGAGCCACTCAAGAAACAGCAAAAGATGCCGCGAGAACAAAAATTCTCGCGGCATCTTGCATTTGTGGCGCGCGATTGGACACACTACAACTTCACTTTGGCCGCTGGGGCCAAATGGAGGCCGCCATGAAAAACAACATTCCCCTACCCAGCCACCAAGCAATCGGCTAGCAGCCTCTGCTTTCTGGCGTAAGCCATCCCTCCCGCAACCCGGGCGCACACACTCGCGCCCCAAGACCCTAGCGAATCTTTATGTCAACCAACTTAGTCCATTTAGTGGAGGAGCCTGTCACGGCCCTCGCAGATTTCGAACGTGCCGCGCTCGTGCGCAATGCCTGGGTGTTGATCGATCCCCAACTTCCGAAGGAAATGTACACCTACATGACCGAGGATCCGAAGGACGCGAACATCATCCGGTTCTTGCTGAACGATTCGGAGCGCGATGTTGCCTACCTCTCGGTGGTCCAGTGTTTCTGGTCCGCGGAGCCTGGCGTCTATCAGGTCAATATGAACTTCTTGCCCGACGCGTTTTCGCCCGAGTTGTTTGCAGAAGCGCTGGGCCGAGCGCTGCGCCACATCCGTGGCTTTGGCGGAACGAAGGTCTCTGTTTGGTCGTTCTCGCCAAAAGCGGAGCTGATTCAGGAGCTCACACGACATGGATTCGAGGCTGGCCAAAAGAACCCAGTCTCCGGCTGCATGCTGCAGGAGTTTGATCTGGAGCCCTGGTCTGCACAGTATCCATTACCCAGCGACTTGCGGCTCGTGACCGCAGCTCAGCTTCGCGACGAGTTTCCAAACGACTGGACCCGGCGACTCCACGATTTCGAGAACATCGGAATGCAAGACGTGCCGTTACCGCAGCCTTTTCAGCCCCTCGCGCACGAGGTCTTTGAGGCAGGGCTGCTCAGTCCATTCACGAACCTTGAGACCGTCTTTTACTTGGCGGATGGCGAGCAACTCGTGTGCGGAACGGCTTTTGGTCAGAACAAGGTGGACCCGACCGAGGCGTTTACCTTTTTGACCACGACGCTGCGGTCATACCGAAGGCGTGGTCTGGCGCGGTCGCTCAAGATTCATGCGATGCAACAAGCCAAATCGCGCGGCGTGCGAAGGCTCATCACTGACAATGAGGAGTCCAATCCGATGCTGCAGCTCAATCTGGCGTTGGGGTTCAGGGTGTTTATGGATGCCGTTAACTTTAGCCGTTCGGTTGGGTAACCGAAGGGTTTCGTCTTCGCCCCGTGATGTGGTATCGTGTACCGGTCGTCACGGGGCGTGGCGCAGTTTGGTAGCGCGCTTGCCTGGGGGGCAAGAGGTCATGGGTTCAAATCC
>JALHPH010000004.1:10629-17930 GCA_022842565.1 Fimbriimonadaceae bacterium | reverse complement strand
ATCGGCCCCTACTCGCAGGCCGTGTGGGCGGGGGATCTTCTTTTTTGCAGCGGGCAGATTCCGCTCACCCCTAGCGGGGAACTCATCGACGGTTCCGTCGATGCGCAAACCGAGCAGGTGATGACCAACATCGCTGGTCTGCTTGGCTCGGTGGGCCTAGCCATGGATGACATCGTCAAGACCACGATCTTTCTGACCACGATGGACGACTTCGCAGCTGTGAATAGCGTCTACGGTGCCAAGTTCTCGGGTAATCCCCCTGCGCGCAGCACGGTCGCGGTGGCAGGGCTCCCACGCAATGTGCGCGTGGAAATCGAAGTGATCGCCCGGCGTCCATGAGGCGCGTCGTCAGCATCAGCCTCGGCTCGTCAAAGCGAAACAAAGAATCTGAAATTCAGCTGGGCGGTCAGACCATCCACCTGGAGCGGCGCGGCACCGATGGCGACATGGTTGCGTTCGCGCGGCTCTTCTCGGAACTTGATGGCAAGGTGGATGCCTTTGGCATTGGCGGAGCGGACCTCTATCTGGTCTCCGGTGAAAAGCGCTACACATTCCACGAAATCGCCCGTGCAGTGCGTGGGGCGGTGAAGACGCCTGTCGTGGATGGCAGCGGCCTTAAACACACTCTAGAGCGCGAAACAATCGGGTTTATCCAGCGTGAGGGCCTGCTCGACTTTGCCCAGCAGCGGGTGCTCCTGATGTCCGCTGTCGACCGGTACGGCATGGCACAAGCGCTGAGCAAGCTTTGCCCGGACGTGATCTATGGCGACCTCCTGTTCGGTCTGGGGCTAAACCTTCCCGTGCGTAGCTACAAAACTGTCGAGCGGCTCGCCGGCCTCATGCTGCCCGTGATCACCCGGCTTCCGTTCAAGTGGTTCTATCCGACCGGCGAAAAGCAAGATTCGCGCAGCCCCAAGTTTCAAAAGATCTTTGCCGACCGAACAGTCATCGCAGGTGATTCGCTATTCATCTTGCGGTACGCCCCCGACCTCATGCCCGGAGTCACGGTGATCACTCAAAGCGTTCGTGAGGCCAACATCAAGTGGTTTCGCCAGGCGGGCGTGCGCCAGATCATCACCACCACCCCAATCGTGAACGGTGAGACATTCGCGACCAATGTCATGGAAGCCGCCCTAGTGGCGTTGCTCGGCAAGAGGCCGGAAGAGATTAGCGAAGCCGAGATGATGGCCACGCTGACGTCCGTTGGCTGGAAGCCAAACGTTATTGACTTGCAGTCGTGAGGTAAATTCCGCCCAGCTTTGAGAAAATTTGCCTTCGTGGTACACCCCATCGAAGCCAAGGATGCAGCGCGCAAGTATCCCTGGTTGCGATATCTTCCGGACGGAATGATTGAGGCCTACATGAGGCGAAAATCCCCCGTCATCGCGAGCCATATCACGGGCATCCAGAGCCTGACCGGCGAGACAGCCGAAGGGTGGTTCATTGGACTTCCAATGACACCCCGCATGCTGACGTCGCCTGAACTTCTCCAATTTTCCTATGAGCAGATAGGGAAGTGCTGTGAACTGGCCCACGGTTTGGGTGCCGAGCTCATCGGGCTAGGGGCTTTTAGTAGCGTGGTCGGGGACGGCGGCATCACTATTGCCAAAAACGCACCGCTCCCAGTGACAACCGGTAACAGCTACACCGTGGCCACCGCGATCGAAGCCGCTGAACTGGCAGCTAGCCAACTCGGCATCAACTTGGCTGACGCGGTGCTAGGGGTCGTCGGCGCTTCTGGGTCCATCGGCAAGACGTGTGCAACGATCCTTGCGCCCAAAATGGCCCGCACAGTGCTGATTGGCCGCGACCTCGTTCGGACCGAGCAAGTTGCTCAGAGCCTTCCGCGTGCCAGCGCCAGCATCGACCCCAACGACCTGTTGCCCTGCGATGTCGTAGTCACCGTGAGCTCGGCGGGCGGTGCGCTCGTCTTCCCACAACACCTTGGCCCCGGCGCGGTAGTGGTCGACGTTGCACGGCCGCGCGACGTGAGCGTCCGCGTGGCGAGGGAGCGACCCGACGTGCTCGTCATCGAGGGAGGTGTTGTGAGCGTGCCTGGAGATGTGGAGTTCAACTTTGAATTCGGATTCCCGGCAAAAACAGCCTACGCCTGCATGAGCGAGACGATGCTCCTTGCCCTCGAAGGTCGAATAGAAAGTTTCTCTCTCGGTAAAGAAATTTCAGTTGAACAAGTGCTCACCACTCAGGAACTCGCGGCCAAGCACGGGTTCAAATTGGCTGGTTTCCGGTCATTTGAGCGCGAGGTGGGCCCAGAGCTTATTGAGCGCACCCGGCAAGCCAGGTTGTCTCGACGCGTCCAAGTTGGCGTCAGTTAAAGCAACCATGGTCGAAGTTCAGGGTCTATCGCACGCTTTCGAGGGACGCCCCGTCCTCAAAGATATCCATTTGTCCGTTGCATCTGGAGAAATCCTGGCGGTGATGGGCAGCAGCGGTGGCGGAAAGACGACGCTTCTGAAGTGCATTGCCGGCCTACTGAAGCCGACCGAAGGGACCGTCCTCATCGAAAACCAGAGCATTGGCGATCATCTTGAGCAAGAACGCGGCCGAATCGGGATGGTGTTTCAGTATGCGGCGCTGTTCGACTACATGAATGTCGAAGAAAACGTGCTTTTTGGAGCGCGCAGGCAGCAGGGGCTCTCGGCCACGGGGGCCAGTGAGCTGCTCGACTACCTGCTTCGGGTGGTGCGGCTTGATCCGGAGGTGCGAACCAAGATGCCGGATGAGCTAAGTGGCGGCATGCGTAAGCGGGTCGGGTTGGCGCGGGCGCTAGCGATGAAACCGCAAGTCCTCCTCTATGATGAGCCGACGAGCGGTCTGGACCCAGTGACCGCATTCAGCATTGATCGCCTGATCGTTGAAACCCGAAACGAACTGGGCATCACCAGTATCGTCGTGAGCCACGACTTGGTATCCGTCAATCGCGTAGCGGATAGGCTGATGTTCCTCTCAGGCGGGGAAGCCATCTACCTAGGTGACCTTTCAGGCTTCTCCGCGAGCAGCCACCCTGATATCCAAGAATTCCTCGATTCCTCATCCTCAGAACATTTTTCAGACTTCGAGTGAACTTGCGGGCTCGCCCCACGTTTCTGCCCTTGAACTTCGCTGAAGTTGGAGCCGAAACAATGAAGAACTGGATGAAAATCGCCCTTTGCCTTGCCATCGTTGGCAGCGTCGTCACCCCCACTCTGGCCCAAGATGCCGGTCCCCGTGGCCAAGGTAACCGCCAGCAACGAGCCAATGGTCAGCAAGATCAGATGCGAAAGATTGAAGCCAAAGTCCTCGCTCAGCTGAAATTGACCACCGAGCAAAAAGCAGCAATTGATGCGCTGAACAAGAAGTTTGAAGAGGACCTGAAGAAGCTGCGCGAAGAGATGCGCGGTCAAGGTGCTCGAGGTAAGCCCGCCGCTGGCGCCGGCCAGCGCCCCGGCGCAGGTGAGGCCTCACGGCAAGAGAATCCGATGCGCGGCAAAATGCGCGAGCTGATGGACACTCGCCGAAAGAACCTGATGAAGATTCTGACCAAGGAGCAAGGCGCGACTTATCAGAAGCTGATGAAGGAAGAGATGGAGAAGCTGCGCAAAGAGCGCGGTCAGGGCGGAGGCGGTCAGCGCCGTGGTGGTGCTGGCGGCGGCGGAATCGGCTAAACCTAACGACTTTCTACAATAAGAACGTGAATGCTCGGCCGGTGCAGAAGAAATTCTGCCCGGCCACTTTTTGCGTTACATGATCGGAAACTTGAATCCCCACTCAGGTGCAAGGTCTGGATCAGCGCAAATGCGATCGCCCACCCGAACCGCACCAAACGCCTCATAGAGAAGATGGGCTTCAGTGAAGCGCTTGTCAGACCAGATCTCCAGCAAACTCCAGCCTCGCGCGGTAGCGTCATCCAGGATTGCGCGCATGATGGCGCGCGCAATCCCATTGCGGCGAGCGCTGGGCCGCACGTACATCCGAACAACTTCGGCCTGCGCACCGCCTACCCGGACTTGATCGTCAAGAGTGACGACTTCACCCGAAACCGTTCCAGCAAGCTCAGGAGTAAGGCACCACCCCCCGCACCCCACAATCTCGCCACTGCTTTCGGCAACCCAAAATCCGCCATTCTCACCGTCCAGATATTCCGAGAGGTCATAAAGGTCGGCGTGGTACCCCTCCGCCTCCCAGGTAAAGCCGTACTCTTCGTAGACCTCCTTCACCGTCGCAACGACTCCCTGTGCATCCTCCGCGCGGGCTCGCCGCAGTTGCCATTCCATGGAGCTAGTTTAGGCGAGCGGGTACGCTTCTCACCCGATGATCAAAGTGGGACTCATTGGCGCCGGTGGAATGGGGAACGTTCATACGATGAAGTATCGGCAAATGCCGAATGTGGATCTCCGCTTCTTTGATCGATCAACCGAACATGCAGCTGCCTTCGCTGCCAAGCACGGCGTGCAGTCCGTCGGAGACGTCTCCGAGCTCATTGACTGGGCCGACGTGGTGGATGTCTGCCTACCTACGGACATGCACCTGGAGACCGCTGAAGTCCTTCTGCGCGCAGGGAAAGGCGTCCTCATGGAGAAGCCGATGGCTTTCGATTTGGATCAGTGCCGCCACCTCATCCGGCTACAAGATAGTACTGGTGGCTGGGTAATGCCACTGCATGTGGTGCGGTTTTTCCCCGAATTTAAGAAAGCCGCGCAAGTTATTAGCGAGGGTTCGCTCGGACGGATCGCGACGCTCCGCACTCGACGCGGCGGGCTCTTTCCGAAAGGGAGCGATGGTTGGTTCCGCGACTTTCGGCGCTCGGGCGGCGTGCTCCTCGACCTCTGCATGCACGATTTCGATTGGATGCGCTGGGTGAACGGCGAAGTCCGTCGCGTGCTGTCGCGAAGCCTCGCATTCACCCGCGAAGGCGATCTTCCGGGCGATTACGCCCTCACGATTCTGGAGTTTGAGAACGGCGCGATTGGCCACGTGGAAGGGACTTGGCTCGATCCAGGTGGGTTCCGAACCACCATCGAAGTCTGCGGCGACCAGGGTCAGCTCGAGCATGACTCGCGTCTGACGAAGTCCCTGGTGACGAACTCGACTACTGGTTCTGCAAGCGAAAGCCCAGTTTCGGGTGGCGATGATCCCTACTTCGTTCAGCTTTCCTCTGCTCTTGCGGCATGGGAAGCGCGAGAGACCCCGCCCGTCACCTCGCGAGATGGATTCGCTGCTGTCGCCATCAGCCGTGCCGCGATGGCGAGCGCGGCAAGCGGTGACTGGGTTTCGGTGGAGTCGCTTTAACGAAGCTGCGCGCCGAGGGCCTGGAGGTTCTCCACGACCTTGTCGCGAATCGCATTCGCTTCTTCGTCCGTGAAGTTCTCGTTGAACTTTCGGTACGTCATCGCAATGGCGAGCGAGTGCGACCCACTCGGAATCCCCGCACCTTCGTAGACATCGAATAGCCATTGCCGCTCCAAGACCGGGCCGCAAGCCTCGTTAATGGCGTTTTCCAAGTCGCGATAGGGAGTCTCTTTGGAAACCACGACTGCGATGTCGCGCCGCACGGATGGGTTTCGGCTAATCGCCTTGCTCACGATGTCGTGGTCAGGATTCTGGAAGAAAACCAAAAGGTCGATCTCGGCCATATAGGTTTCGGTCGGCAGGCCAATCTCTTCAGCGAGGTCAGGGTGAATCTGCCCCATCGTGCCGACCCAAAGGCGGCCGTTGTCCACCAGTACGCCCGCTTGACGAGTCGGGTGGAATCGGTGATCGGGTAGCCGTGGCCAATCAAAAGTGACTCCGTCTTTCAGCAACTTTCCAAGCTCGATGATGATGCCCTTCAGAGTCCAGAAATCGCACTGGGTGACTTGCTTTTGTGCCCAGTGTGGGTCACGGACGTTACCAGTCATCATGATCGCGAGTTCGGGAGACTCGTCGACTTGGTAATCGCCCTGCACGAACACTTTGCCGATTTCGAAAAGCCTAAGGTCGCGGGCCCCGTTGCGGAGGGCAGCGTCAGAGAGCCCAGGGAGAGGGCTTCCGCGTAAGCACGACATCTCGGGCGAGTGGGGGTTTCGCACCCTCACTCGGCGGGTTGGGTTGAAATCGAGCGGATGCTCTGCGCGCAGCGAGTGGCTAACCATTTGGTCAAGACCGCAGCGAAGCATCGTCTTCTTAGAAGTATCTATGACGCCAAAGAGGCCGAAGATTCCGCCGCGTGGGGTGCTGCCTTGGGGCAACAACTCCTCAATATGCTCATATCCGACCACTCGCCCGACTTCTTCAATCAGGTCCTCTTCGAGCCTCACATCCGGCCGCCAAGCGGGGACCACGACTTCGAAAGTGTTCGCGTTTGTTGCATTGACAGCGAACCCGAGTTTGGTTAACGAAGTCTCGATGACAGCTGGCGTGATGCTCGGGATTCCAATCAGCCGCCGACAACGGTCCGCCCTCAGGATCAGCGTCGGAGTCTGCGGCGCAGTGGGAAACACATCGGTGACGCCGGGCCGGCACGACTTCCCCGTGATCTCTTGGTAGAGCTCGGCGAAGCGATTGAGCGCCGAGACTACGCCATTTGGGTCCACACTGCGCTCGAAGCGGTAGCTGGCTTCCGTGCTCAAACCGAGTGCCTTGCGAGTGGCCCGGACCGAGACATTCGAAAAGTGCGCCGATTCCAGCAGCATGCGCGTGGTGGAGGCGCTGACTTCGGTCTCCGATCCGCCCATCACACCGGCGATAGCGACCGCCCGGTCTCGATCGGCAATGACCATGTTTTCCGCCGTGAGCTTGTGATCGACGCCGTTAAGGGTCTGAAGAGGCTCTCCAGCGCTGGCCTGCCGAACAACAATCTCGCCGCCCTCCAATAAATCAAGATCGAACGCGTGCAGCGGCTGCCCTAGCTCCAGCATTACGTAGTTGGTGAGGTCCACCAAAAGGTTAATGGGCCGTTGGCCAGCCGCCGTCAGCATACTCTGCAGCCAATCGGGCGAATCCCCGTTCTGCACATCGTCGAACGCCCGGCAGGCGTAACGAGTGCAAGCGTCGGTGCTGATGCGAACCGGGACGCCCAAAGGCTGACTCTCATCTCCACGCGGGAAGCCCAGTATTGCTCGTTCGTAGAGGTCAGTCGGAGTCGAAGCCTCATCCTTGGCCAAGACCTCGCGTGCCAAGCCGAGCGCCGAAAGGCCGTCGCCCCGGTTGGCCATCACTTTGATGTCCAGGACAGCGTTCTCGCCTTCGCCTTCAAGACCCTCCAGTTCAAATCCGGCCATGGTCAGCAGATCGCCGAGCTCTTCGGGATTGAGAGAAGTTTG
>JALHPH010000004.1:0-10619 GCA_022842565.1 Fimbriimonadaceae bacterium | reverse complement strand
ACGGGCAACTTCATGGCGTCCGCCTGATTCTACCGAAGCGGCGGCCCTGCTCTGGTATCATCCGGTGAGTTCCGGGGCCTGTAGCTCAGTGGTAAGAGCAGGCGGCTCATAACCGCTTGGTCGTGGGTTCGAACCCCACCGGGCCCACTTCGCCTTCATTGCGCCATGATCACTCCCTCGAAAGCGGACTTTTTGGCACGAGCAGGCTCGCGCCGCATCGCTGTTGTCGCCGACCTCATTTCAGATTTCGAAACGCCGCTCGGGGCCTATTGGAAGATCGCCCACGATCAGACCGCTTCGTTTCTGCTCGAATCGATCAGCGGCGGAGAACAAGTGGCTCGCTACTCGATCCTGGGTAGCGCACCGACCCACGAACTGCGTAGCACGCACTCCGGAAAGCAGTTCGATGGGAGTCACGTTCAGGATGCCCCAGAGGACCCGTTAGAGTGGCTGACAGATGTTTTGAAGTCGTTGGAGCACGAAGGCGAAAAGGACCTTCCGAAGTTCTTTGGCGGTGCGGTCGGATTTCTCACTTACGACTACGTGAGGCGCATCGAATCGCTCCCGACCGACAATCCCGATCTGGTCGGACTGCCCGAAATGAGCATGATGATTTTTGACCATGTGGTTGTTTTTGACCACGTCAAGAATCGGACGCGCATGGTGGTGCTCGCCGACCCGACTCCGGAGGGCTATGATCACGCGCTGGCGACGATTCGAGAAACTCAGGACCTTTTGCAGCGGCCCCTCCCTGAATTGCCAATGGAATCGGGCACCCACCACGTGCCGCAAGCTCATACGACCAAAGCCGAGTTCTGCGCCGCGGTCGATCGAGTCCGCGAGTACATCATGGCGGGGGACTGCATCCAAGTGGTGCCAAGCCAGCGTTGGAGCCAGCGCACCGAGGCTCATCCCCTCAGCATCTACCGGGCGCTGCGCACGCTGAACCCTTCGCCCTACATGTTCCTGCTTAGATTCGCAGATTTTGATGTGATTGGGGCATCGCCCGAAATTCTGGTGAGCGCGACCGGGCGTGAAGCCCGCGTCCGCCCGATCGCTGGAACCCGTAAGCGCGGCGCGACTGAGCTTGAAGACGCTGCACTGGAATCGGATCTGCTCGCCGATGAGAAGGAGCGGGCCGAGCACATCATGCTGGTGGACCTCGGTCGGAACGACCTGGGTCGCGTTTGCGAACCGGGCACGGTTCACGTGCAAGAGCTGATGGTGATTGAGCGCTACAGCCACGTGATGCACATCGTGAGTGACATTCGCGGTCAGCTGAAGGAAGGCGAGACCGTGGTGGGTCTGGTGCGTGCAGCTTTCCCTGCGGGCACGCTGAGCGGCGCGCCCAAGGTACGTGCGATGCAGATCATCGAGGAAGTGGAGCCGATTCAGCGAGGGCTCTATGGTGGAGCGGTCGGTTACCTCACGCCAAGCGGCGATGCTGACCTGGCGATTGCGATTCGCAGCATCGTTCTAAAAGACGGCGTCGCTCATGTGCAGGCGGGTGCCGGGATCGTTTTCGATTCGGACCCTGAACGTGAGTATCAAGAGACGCTGGACAAGGCGAGCGCGGCGCTGCGAGCAATACGCATGGCTGAAAGCGGCGATTTTGTCTGAGGCGGTTTGAGATATCCTGCGGTGCATGTTTTCGCCGCTGTTGCCGCTTCCGGCTGACTTCCAAAAAACTGACCAAATGGTGAGCATCCCAGGGACCCCGAGCGCGCATGGAAGCGGGTTCGCGACGGAGTACTTGGTCGGCGAAGCCGGATGGGCACAAGGGGCCTGGGCTACTTTCAGCCTTGATCCTAGCGTCGAAGGGGAGGAAGCCTATCTGTTGCGGATAACTCCGGAAGGTGTCTTCGCGACGGCGAGCACCGAGATCGGTCTCTTGAGGGCTGCGCAGACTCTTCACCAAATGGTTGAAAATCAGTCTCAGATTCCAGTGGCCACCATCAGGGACGCGCCGCGGTTTTCATGGAGGGGGATGCATCTCGATGTCGGGCGGCACTTTATGCCGGTTCCAGACATCCTGAAGCTCCTGGGATGGATGGCGCGGTTCAAGCTGAATGTCTTTCATTGGCACCTCACCGAGGACCAGGGTTGGCGCATTGAAATCGAGCGCTATCCCGACCTCACACGGCTCGGCGCGACTCGGCAGGGAACCATGCGCACAGCAGGCACCGCGCACCTTGACCCGGCCGCTCACGAGGGTTTCTACTCGGCAGCGGATGTCAAAAGAGTGGTCGCACGAGCGAAGGAACTCGGGATCATGGTAGTGCCCGAAATCGAGCTGCCCGGTCACGCCACTGCCGCGCTTGCGGCGTATCCCGATCTGGGGAACAACCCCACACATCGCCCCGAAGTCGGCAATTGGTGGGGTGTTTACAATACGGTTTTTGGAGTCGGCGAAGGGGTGTTTGAGTTCCTCGAACATGTGCTAACCGAAGTCGCGATCCTTTTTCCAGGGCCGTACATCCACATTGGTGGCGACGAATGCCCTAAAGAGGAATGGCGGGCAAGCGAAAGAGCGCAAGCCGTGATGCGCACTCACGGGCTAAGAGACGAGGACGAACTCCAGTCGTGGTTTATCCGCCGGGTCCAGGGAATTCTGCACCGGTTAGGCAAGCAGCTCATTGGTTGGGATGAGATCCTGGAAGGGGGACTCGCGCCCGGCGCGCTCGTGATGAGCTGGCGCGGCGAGGAGGGCGGGATCGCAGCCGCTCGCCAAGGGAATCCGGTTGTCATGACGCCCTGGTCGCACACCTATTTCGACCACTATGAGGGCTTCTGGATCGGCGACGAGCCCCACGCAATCGGTGGTTTCACCCCGCTGGAGACGGTTTACGGTTACGAGCCGATCCCCAAAGAACTCAGCGCGCAAGAGAGGGAGCGAGTGCTTGGTGCGCAAGGACAGCATTGGCGCGAATACATGCCGACCACCGTCCATGTCGTCCGGATGGCTTTCCCGCGCATGCTGGCTCTGGCTGAAGTGCTTTGGGGCACGCGCAGCCCCTTCCCGGAGTTCCAAGCACGCGCAATGCATTACTTAAACCAAATAGATGCAGATTTTGGCGTCGAACGGACAGCAGAAATCGCCCCCATCCAGCTAGAAAGTAACCAAATGGTGAAACTCCCCAAAGGGCGCTACGCCGTGAGGATCGAGTTTGAAGAGGAGCCGACCGAAAAGCCAGTCGTGAAGCTTGGCGGGCAAGTTCTCGCTGGGCCGATTAGAGTCGGCGGCGCAACGAGGGCCTTCTGGTGGGAAGCCGAATTCCCAGAGGAAAGCGAGCTGAAACTCGCGATTGAGCCAGCCAGCGAGTCCATCCAGCGAATCCACGGCGGGCCTGTTCGAGGGCGACCCGCTTGGGCGAAGTACCAGGGCCTTCCCGAGACCCTGGTACTTTGCGAACTAAACAGCCGCGCCTAACTGATAAAGGCTGCGATACTTGGCGGTGAGCCCGGCAATGTAGTCGTCGGCTTGCATCGGCTTTCCGGTGACGCGCTGCACCAGTTCCTGCGGTGTGAACCTCGATCCATGCTGATAGATTCGGGTTCGAAGCCACTCGTGGATGGCCGCAAACTCGCCCGTGCCGATTTGCTCGTCGGCGTCCGGAATATCCTGCTTCAGGCATGCCCAGAATTGATAAGAGAGCAGATTGCCCATGGAATAAGTGGGGAAGTAGCCGACTGAGCCCATCGACCAGTGCACGTCCTGCAGGCAGCCCTGGCTATCGGTTGGCGGCACGATGCCCAGATATTTCCGGTACTTCTCGTTCCAGGCCCCGGGCAGGTCCTTGATTTCCATTTGTCGCGTCAGCAGGTCCTTTTCGATCTCGAAGCGGATCATGACGTGCAGGTTGTAGGTCACTTCGTCGGCTTCCACACGAATGAAGCTCGGCTTTACTTTGTTGATGCCGCGCACGAGGTTTTGTGTGATGATATTGCCAAGCGCCGGGAAGTGCTCCTTCAGCTTTGGCTCCATCCATCCAATAAACTCGGGTGAGCGACCCACGATGTTTTCCCAAAGTCGGCTTTGGCTTTCGTGAACGCCCAGCGAAACGCCGCCTGCCAACGGCAAGCGATCCCACTCCATCGGTGAACCCTGCTCGTAAACGGCGTGACCGCATTCGTGGAGGGTCGAGTAGATTGCGCTGCCCAGGTGGTCCAGGAACCGGGTCGTGATTCGGATGTCTCCAATCGACCAGCCGGTGCAAAATGGGTGCGGTGCAGTGTCTTGGCGGCCGCGATTAAAGTCGTAGCCGATCTGCCGGGCCAGATACTCGGTCATGTCGCGTTGCGATTGCTCGGGCCACTCTCCGATCAAGAACGATTCGTCGACTTCAGGCTGCTCGGCGATCTCCTGTACCAACGCCACGACCGGACCGCGCAGGGTCTCGAACATTTGTGTGCACTGCGCCTCGGTCCCGCCTTCTTCGTAAAGGTCGAGGAGGGCATTGTAGATGTGGCCTTCGTAGCCCAGCAGTTCGGCCTTCTCTCGGTTCAGTTCGAAGATTTCGCTGAGGTGCGGTGCGAAGCCATTGAACTCATTGTTAGCGCGAGCCTTCACCCATGACTCATGGCCCTCGGCGGCCAGTCGGGCTTCACGCTCCACCATTTCGGCGGGGATTTTGGTGGACTGGTCCATTCGGCGGCGGACCACGCGGTGCAGGGCCTCATCGTCGCTTCCGGGCGCTGCCTCTCCGGCGAAATCTTCCAGCGCACGCTGGGTTTCTTCCGCTACGAACACCTCATGCGCCATGCGGCTGAGGATGCTGCTGTGGGCGGCGCGAGCCTCCGCACCCCCTGGCGGCATCAGACATTGCTGATCCCAATCCATCATCGCGAGTGCTGCATGAAGGGCGTTTACGTCGTAAAGCCGCCCGATGAGTCGTTCTTTTGCCGAAGCCATAGTGCGCAGTATACGAAAAATCGGGCTCGCCAGACCGTCGAGGGACCTAGGTCGCAACGTGACTAGCGCTTTCGTTGTAATCTTCATGAAAGCACATGGATAAAGCAGCCGTTTCCAAGATCATGAAGTTGGTGGAAGAGGGAAAGATCTCCGCTGACGAGGCGATGGATCTCATTGAAAGCCTGGGCCAAGCGGAGCCGGCGGGTCGAACAACAGTTCACGAAGAGGATCGGCCAGCGGACACAGAATATGTGAGCGCCGGGCGCGCGGCGACGGAGCACTTTGCCGACTCCGAAGCGCGAGCCAAATCCGGGGCTGAAACCCCTCCCCCGCCACCGAACGATGCCCCTCAATCGCCCTATAGCGACTTTGTAGGGAGCATTGAGAAGATCGGCAGAGAGTTTAGCGCGAACGTGAATTGGACGGAGGTTGGCGACCAACTCAAGAAAGGCGCGCAACAGGGCCTGGACTTCCTCAAGAAAACCGCCGAGCAGGTGCGCGATGGCAACTTTGGACACCTCTTCGGCGAGGTCGAGAAGCGGGAAGTGATCATGCCGGTCAGCATCTCGGAAGGGATTGAACTACGAGTGGAGAACCTTGCTGGACGGATCGTGCTGAAGGGCGGCGCTGCCGAGAACCGTGTCACTGCCAAGGCGACTTTCCGGGGCGATGACCGAGAGAAACTCAAAACGATGGCGGCCGAATACACGATCATGATCGAGGAGCGCGACGGTCAAGTTTGGATTCGCCAGCCGGATATCGCGCACGTCAACGTCGATTTCGAAGTTGAACTGGTATCCCCGTCGCCCATGGACCTGCGCACTGATCACGGCGATATCACGGTCGTCGGCGCGACCGGGAATCTGAAAGTCACCTGCGCGAGCGGCGATATCACGTGTACTGCGACGCACGGAAGCCTAGAGGCCCAAAGCAGTAGCGGCGATCTCATTTTGCGTCAATGTACTTTTGATCGAATCACGATCGAGAGCCGGAGCGGCAACGTGGCGCTTCACGACACCACCGGTAGCTTGAACGTGCGCACGGCGAGCGGCGATGTGATCGCGCAGAAGTACGCGGGTCGCACGGTCAGCATCGAAGCTACAACTGGCGATGTGCTCATGGACGTCATCGAGCCGATCGAAGGCACGGTTGACGTGCGCACTGTCAGCGGCAACATCAATCTCGGAATCCCCGATGGATCGAATGCGCGGGTGGCAATTAGCGCGGTACGCGGCGAAACGCTCGCCACCGTAGACCTGGTGGATGTCGCTCGCTCGAACGGCAAGCTGACTGGCCGACTGGGTGAGGGCCAAGGGTCCATCGATCTCAGCGCCGTGAGCGGAGACGTGCTCTTGCGACTTCGCGATCACGCCAGCTGATTTCGCGCTACGGTGTACCGAACTCCTGCCGCTGATGCCACTACTGGCATCGGCGGCATTCTTTTCAACATTTCGACAGTCACGGATTCGAGCAACCCAAACTCAGCCAGTAACGCCAAGGCGACTCGGCGGGCGACGTGCTCGACCATTCTGCTTTGAGGCGCCTGTGCGACGGCCAAGGCCACCGCGCTCAGCTGGCCATAGTCCACAGTGTCGGCCAAAGCGTCGCTTTGCGACGCCGATTCGGCAACCACGGCCTCGATGCTCAGCAGATAGCGATGCCCGATGGCCTGCTCTTCGTCGGAGTAACCGTGGTAAGCGTAGAACTCCAGTTCGCGCACCAAGAGCGTTGTCATGACCGCGATGGTATCTCATTGCGCTGGCTGCGGGTACCCTTGCGCCCGTGCCGATCACGATGCAGTCCATCATTGCGCGCCTGAACGACTATTGGTCGAGCAAGGGATGCGCGCTCTTGCAGCCCTATGATGTGGAGGTTGGCGCGGGGACTAAACACCCGGCGACCCTGCTGCGCGCCCTCGGCCCAGATGCCTGGAACGCCGCCTATGTTCAGCCGAGCCGCCGCCCTGCCGATGGCCGCTACACGCTGAACCCGATGCGTAATCAGCGCTATTACCAATATCAGGTCATCTTAAAGCCGAGCCCGGATAACGTCGTGGATCTGTACATGGAAAGTCTGAACGCGATCGGGTTTGACACGCGCAAGAACGACGTGCGGCTGGTCGAAGACGACTGGGAAGACCAAGCCGCAGGCGCGAGCGGCGTGGGTTGGGAAGTTTGGGTCGACGGCACTGAAGTCACCCAATTCACTTTCTTTCAGCAAGTCGGTGGGTTTGAATGCAATCCGGTGTGTGCCGAGTTGACCTATGGCCCCGAGCGGCTCTGTCTGATGCTCAACAATCAGCACAGCTTTTGGAGCGATCTGCAGTGGAACGAGCTCGTGACCTATCGTCAGGCCGAGTTCGACCTGGAGATGCAGCATAACGTTTACAACTTCGAGGTCGCGAGCATTGAGACGCTGTTGCAGCTTTTTGAGCTCTACGAAGCTGAATCCAAGCGCACGGTGGAAACGGTCGTGAATTGGGACCCTGAACGGGGCATCCTGGGGACGCAGTTTCCGCCCGCTCCTGAAGGGTACACCGCGCCGGGTGGCACTTCGTTAGCCTATCCTGCGCTTGATCTCGCCTTAAAGTGCTCGCATATCTTCAACCTCCTTGATGCAAGGGGCGCAGTTTCGGTGACCGAGCGGGCCGCCTACATCAACCGGATTCGAGCCCGCGTTCGAGCATGCTGCCAAAAACACCTGGAGCAATTTGCATCGAAAGCAACTGTCTGAGCGTCAATACAGTCGGTGAGTGCTGCGCACACGGCGGTGCCCCAGGAAAATTCAAGGATGACACGAACGCTTTTCAGTCTCGGATCGGTTTTGGCTCTCGGCGCTGCTCTCTCGACCGGTGCCATTGCACAAGAAACCAAGCCGGTTGGTCTCTCCGCACGTCTCGGTTTCTTCTTCCCAAGCTCCAGCGACGCGCAGGACGCGGGCAAGAACTGGTTGGGCCTCGGCGTGGACTACAAGCTCGGCGACCTTCGAGCCGGCGCAAAGGCTGGCTACGCCGCCTCTTATGGCATCTCGGTTGATTATTTCAATAAGGGCGACTACCGAAGCGTGCCGATTCTGCTGACTTACTACGGTCGCCAAGAGCGCTTCTATTACCTGGCTGGCGCGGGCGTCAGCCTGAACAAGGTCCCATCCGGAAGCGGGAGCCGAAGTGAAACTGAGTTCGCCTACGCTGTTGGCGTCGGCGTCGAGTTTTCTCGCTTCAACCAGCCGCTATTTGCAGAACTCCGCTGGTTGGGCAACTCAGAATCCAGCCTGAGCGGTTGGGGCGTATTCGTCGGGATCCGGTTCTGAAGTAAGACGACCGAGTTCATGAGGCCGCAAGCTGCGCATTCTGCCGGTTTGTGGCCTTTTTCGTTGAACTCCAAGCCAAAATCATCGTTAACCTCTTTACAGAGCTGGAAACATGTTCATCGGAGCGCAGTCGTTGACGAGCAAGAATAGGCTGGATGCCAATGCTGAGCAGATACTCATCGAGCAGTGTCGCAAGCAGAATATGGAGGCATTCGGCCAGATCGTCGATGCCTACCAGAACCGCGTTTTTGGCTTTGTGAAACGCATGGTGGGTTCGGCTGAGGAAGCCGAGGACGTCGCGCAAGAAGTTTTTATTCGGGCTTACCAAAGCGTCCACCGTTTCGACGGTCGATGCTCGCTGCGCACTTGGCTTTTTCGAATTGCACACAATTTGTGCATCGACGTGAGCAGAAAGAAGGGCCGACAGATCAGTGAATCACCGCTGACGGACAGCGACAACGTGGACATGATCGAGGCGGAGGACCTGCGCTGGAACCCGGAGCACCTCGCGATGAACGATGAGCTGCGGGCTGTCGTCGAGCGTGGAATATCGAGTATGAGTGACAAGCTCAGAACGGTCCTGCTGCTGCACGATCAGGAAGAGCTGCCCTATGAGGAATTGGCGCAGATGCTGGAGCTTCCGGTGGGCACGGTCAAAAGCAGGCTCTTTTTAGCACGGCAACATTTGATGAAAACACTCCAAGAATACATGGGAGAAACGGCATGACAGAACGAAACGACTGGATGGAAAGAGCGAACCAAGAATTGGAAATGGATGCGGCGCTGGAGCGCACGCAAGCCATCCAAGGGCTTATCCGCGATAGCCAGCAAGAAGATGTTTCCCTGCAGTGGCGTAGCCAATTGAACGAGAAGCTGCTGGCGGCAGCTACTCCGGTAAAAGCGAAGAAACACTGGCGGTTCGGCCGGCCGATGATGGCGGGCGCACTCGCATGCTCGGTTCTATTGGCCGGTTTTTGGTTCAATTCGTCGAGCAAAGTACTGACGAATCCGACGCCGTCAATCGCCGCCCAAACGGTCGAAGATCAAATGATTCAGGCGCATCTGGGCCTGGAGTTTGCTGCGAACAACACCACCACGTCGGGCTCGGAGCCGGTGGGCCAGGCCACAGAATCCCCGGGCTACGAATGGGGCGCAGAGGACCTAGGCACTTTATGAAGTCTGTTTTTGCCCTGATACTGCTGGCATGCCTTGCGCCGATCATAGTTGGTCAGGGCCGACAGCGGGGTTCGATGGCTGACGACGAGGCTCGGCAACTCTTGAAGCTTGCCACGCGCGCGCAGATGTCCTTGCGCTATGTGGGGATGCGCATCACCACAGTTCGAGTCCAAGAAGAATCCATTCGAAACGAAGAATTGATTTGGCGCGATGGCCGGCGTCAGCGCACAGAGTTCGCAAAGAACTCGACTAACGCTGGCGAAGTGATCGTGACCGACGGGCGCACCCGCTGGCACTATTTCCCGACGGCTAACGAAATCCACGTGAAGCCCGCAGTGATGGAGCAGCCACTCATGCGGCTTCTTGAGGGCGGTCCACGGCGCGGCTTTAGACTGTCGGTCAGCGCAGGAGGCAAGCTGGTCGGTGCAGAAACCAAGCGAGTGGACCTTTTGGACCCGCGAGGAAATAAAGCGGCCTCCGTCTGGATCGATCCCAAAAACGGGATGGCCCTGAAGCGCGAGAACTTCGACCCGACGGGGCGTCTGGTTGGCTCTTTCGAGTACAAGCGGGTGAATTACAGCGCAGACATCTCTCCCAAAGACTTCGTGATCCAACGCCGAGGCGCAACGGTGATCACAGTGGACGCTCTCTTGCGAAAGGAGGCTGCGGAAGCCGGACTCCCTCCCATCTCACTTTCGCCAAGAAGCGGCTACGCACTGGACACGGTTCGCGTGGTGGATGCGTCAGGACAAAAGATACTGGTGCAATCGTATACCTCCGAGCATGGGCGAGTCAGCGTTTTCGTGAGCACTCAACCCATGAATCCGCAAAGGCTGAGAACGTCGGCACGCGGGCGGCTGAATATCTATGCCCAGGAATTTGGAGCCTACCGAGTGGTCCTGATGGGCGAGGCCTCCGAGGCGCAGCTTAAATCGCTTGCGGCCTGGCTGAGCCGCGAACCCGCCGGGAACGCATCCTAAGGCCCATTCAGTTATACTGAGCACTAGTGGCGAAAAGCACTGCAAGAGCAGCAAAGGTCGTAGCTCAAAAGCGCAAGAATCGCAGTTGGGTCCGAATACTAAAGTCTTTCGGGCTTGTGTTCTTTGTCCTGCTGTCTGCGGCATGCGTCGGTGGCGGGATCTATTTTAGTCAAAGACTTGCGGTAGCGGCGCAGCAAGTTCCAAAACTCGCCGATCTGATGCAAGGCGGCCGCATGGACGCC
>JALHPH010000003.1:6416-18007 GCA_022842565.1 Fimbriimonadaceae bacterium | reverse complement strand
TACATACCATAGAACCACATTGACTTTCCGTCGAATGGATCATAGTGGGATCCGAAATAGTCACCCCAACGGTTTCGGCCGCTGAAGAGTCGGGAATAGGTGCCTTCGCCTGCTTTAGCCGTCTGACTTCCAGACCAACTAGCATCAGCGGCCTGTCGGCCGACGGTGCGGAAACTTGGGTTCTCGGCATCGCCGCTTCGACCAAAGCTCACACCCACGTCGTCGGTGTTGATAGCCACCCCAACGTTTGGATACATGTAGTCGAGGTCACTCGCCCAAATGTCGTTCTGCCAAGAAACAACCGGCACTGCCGCATTCGTGATCTTATAGACACGAAGAGCCGACAGGATGTCGCCGGCATTGTTGAGGCCCGTCGTGTGCGACGAGTAGAGGTTTCCGAACTGGTAAACCAGGTTCAGCAGACGGGGCGAAACGTTTTCAAGGTCGTTGACGCCACCAGGTTGGTCGCCGCCCGGAGCAGTTGAGAATGTGTTGACAGGGACTGCAGTTCTTGTCATCACAGGTCCGCCACCCGAGAAGATGGTGTTCGTGAATCGAGAAAGCATCAGCGAGTCGGTGAGTCCGGAGCGGGTGGCCAACGTATAGGCTTCACCAGGCCAGCTTTGCATTTGTGCAGCTGGGATGTTTCTTTCGGGATTACCGCCACCCATGCCCCAGAAGTCCCACCACGAGACGCCGCCGCCTGCAAAGAGCTCGCTCTTGCGAAGGAAGCGCAGTTTTCCATAGTCGGAACCGCTGCCGAACCAGCCAAACATACGACCGGTTAAGCAGATTGCTTGATTGTCGTAGCCAATGTAGGGATAGTCCACCCATTCAGAGTTTGCGGCGCCACCATTGACTTGCGCGTCAAGGTTGTACCAAGACCACGAACCAGTGGCAGTGCTGTTGTCCGAGAACATCAGAATCCAATAGGAATCCGATAAAGCCAGCGTTGCTTGCTCATCAATGGCGACCCAACAGACGAAGAATCGGCCGGCCCATGGGTCATAGACAGCCTTCGGGTCGAAGATCTTGTCGGTATTGCCTAGGAAGGTGTTGATGTCGAAGTTAGCAAGAAGTGCGCCAGCGCGGTCGTAGATGTAGATGTCGTCGTTAGTTGCGACGAGAATCTCTGAGGGGCCAGCGGCCATTGTTGGGTCGGCCGGATACCATCCGTTCGGGCCCATCGATTGGAAGGAGGTCGGTGTCGAGACGAACTGCCCTTCGGGCGATTCCATGTCCATGACCGAGTCAGGACCAGGCATCGGGTGGTCGGCGGGATTTTCCGAGTGCTTCGGTTTGCCGGGGTTATTCGGCGACATGAAGCGCGGAAGATCAGGAATTTCTGTGGGTCGATCGTCGGTACTACGAGTACCCGCGGGATAAGCCATCCCGCTGCTTGGTCCATTGAACCCTTCATCTGACTGCGCCCACGATCCCAAAGGAACGCCGAGTAAGCCAAGTGCAAGGGTCAAGACCGCAGCCTTTCTCCAAAGTTTCATAATAGATCAGCCAGTTGCGAAAAGAGCACGCGCTCTTCCCTGCTATCACTCTATAGACTTTTTAGTTTTTTGTCAAGGGGTTTGAACAATTTTGTGGGCATTTTGAATATATTGCCCCCGTCTACCGGGCATGAGGTGTTTCAGTGCTCTTCTCTTCACTCTCGTGGCGGGCGTCTCTTGGGCCCAAATGGGCGAAATGCTTGCGACTGACTAAGCTGACGGATTCGTCCGCTGGGTTCCAGACCTTTAAAGCCCGAGATTCGGCCACAGGGCGTCGATCCGCGATTTCACATCATCCGACATCCGGATGAGCTTCGGGAAATCCCGGTTGAACCCATTTTCGCCGGGCCATTTATGTGTGCAGTCGAATCCGATCTTTCCGCCGAATCCTTCGGCGACGGAGGCGTGGTCAAGCTGGTCCACCGGGCCGCGGCTGTGGATCACATCGCGTGAGGGGTCGCAATTGGCCCCGAGCCGGAAGAGCACTTCACCAATGTTCTGCACGTCGCAGTCCTCATCAAACACGAACACCATCTTGGTGAAGCTCAGCTGCCCAAGGCCCCAAACGGCGTTGATGACCTTGTAGGCATGGCCCGGGTACTTCTTTTTCATCCGCACAAAGGCGACGTTGTGGAAGCACGCATCCACCGGGAGGTTCATATCCAAGATTTCTGGAGTGGTGAGCTGGATCATCGGCATGAAGATCCGCTCAACCGCCTTACCCATCCAACCGTCCTCCATCGGCGGAACGCCAACGATGGTCGCGGGCCACACCGGTTTGCTCCGCATGGTCACGGCGGTCACGTGCAGCACTGGGAAATCACCCGCGAGCGAGTAGTAGCCGGTGTGATCACCAAACGGCCCCTCCTGACGGCGCTCGCTAGGGTCCACATAACCCTCGATGACGATCTCGGCGTCGGCTGGAACCCAAACGTCCACCGTCTTGCATCGCACCGTTTCCACGTTCTTCCTGCGGAGGAATCCCGCGAAGAGCATTTCATCGATGCCCGGCGGAAGTGGCGAGATCGCACAGAAGCTGTAGACCGGGTCTCCCCCCAGTACGACGGCAACCTCGAACCGCTTTCGGCCCGATTCGCCGGCGTCCTCCATCTGCCGCATGCCCGTTTTGTGCATCTGCCAGTGCATTCCCGCCGTGTTCTTGTCGTAGAGCTGCACCCGATACATGCCCACATTCCGTTTGCCGGTATTGGGGTCGTGAGTAAAAACAAGCGGAAGGGTCACATAGGGCCCGCCGTCTTCGGGCCAGCAGGTCAGCGCCGGGAACTGAGTCAGGTCGATCTCGTCGCCCATCATCACCACTTCTTGGCATAGCGCGTTTTTCACTTCCTTGGGCCCAACGCCCTTCACCTCGCCCATCATCTCGAAGCCAAATTTGAGCTTTTCGCCGAGTGACTTCGGCATGTTGCCCGGTGCCTGAAGTAGCTTGCGAAGGCGGTCAGCGTGGTCTTCCAGGTCATCACAACTCAGCGCCAGGCTCATGCGGCGGCGACTGCCCATGGTGTTGATGGCGACCGGGTAACGATAGGCGATCGCTCCAGACGGCGCAGAAGCGGGATGAATCGAAGGGTGGTTCATCACCGCGCTCATTGGGTTGGGCGTTCCAGTGCGGTGCGGAGGACCCACTACGTTCTCGAACAATAGCGCGGGGCCACCTGATTTCATCACGCGATCCGCGATTTCGGTGATCTCAAGGTAGGGACTCACCGATTCGGTGATGCGTTTGAGCTCCCCCCCTTTCTCGAGGACCTGGAGGAAGTGCTGAAAGTCTTGATACGCCATTGGCTCGGGCCATACTACGTGATCTAGCCACCAAACTGCCGCGACCAATCGGACTTTTCCCGGCAATCCGCATAGCTGAGAGGCTATTCAGCTAGCAAAACCAATGACCGCAAACCCACTGCTAGGAGTGTTTCCAGAGTTGCCCGGTAGCCATGCGGGAGAAGCAAGGAACACGTGGGAACCGTGGTCGATGCTGTGGAAGACACCTCTCACCTATGTTGAATTTGGGAGCTTCTATGAGGATCGCTGCGGTGGGCGCAGCTGTGTTGACGATGGGGATCGCCAATGCGAGCCGCCTTCTTGTGGGCGATTTCGGGCAAAACCGTGTGGTCGTCGTGAACGAGTTCACCGGTCGCATTGAACGGGTGGCCGCCTCCGGTGCTGAACTGAACGGCCCACTCGGAATGACCTTTGGCCGCGACGGCTACCTCTACATTGCCAACTACCGCACCAACAGCATTGTTCGGTTCAATGAAGCCGGGCAGTTTGTGGATACTTTTGTTTCGACTCCGTTTCCGCACGGGCTCAGCCGGATCGGCGATGACTTGGTCGTGAGTAATCATCGGGCAGGCACCGTCTCCCGCATCGGTTCCCTCTCGTGGGTCAGCCTCGCTTCGGCACGGTGGTATCACGCGGTCGTAGTTCGCAATGGAAGGCTCTTTGCAAGCTTCAACGAAACGGCGGGCGGCGGCATCGAAGAATTCGACCCGAATACTGGCGCATCGCTCGGCGACTTGCTTTCTCCCGTCCTCGGGCTAAAGGATGTGCAGGGTTTTGCGTGGGGATCTAATGGTCATCTTTATGTGGCCAGCAGCCGCACCCGCCGTGTACACGTGTTTGACAACCCTGCACAGTTGCCCTTCACATCGATCCTTAGCGTGAACGGCGAGCCGCTGACCGTGCGCTTTGGCGCTTCCGGTGACCTTATTTCCACCGGTTGGGGCTCTAACCGCGTGTCGCTCTATTCTCCGGGCCGACGCGTCCACGTTCGAGACGTGGTGGGCAGCGCTGGCGGGATGGCACAACCGTTCTATATGGACAGGCTGAACCCCTCCATCGAAGGTCGAGTGCAGCTGCAGAGTTTCGCAGGAAGCTCACTTCCGTTTACTAACTTAGTGGTCGAGATTCGCGACAAGGGCCAAACAGCATCGCTCTCAACCTCCGTGGTTGCGATCCGTCCAGATGGCCGCTTCTGGGTCCAAACTCCGGCCGCGCAAGGTGAATTTGACATCTGCATCAAGGCAGGCGCTTACCTTTCGCAGGTCCGAACCGTGGACACCAGCGACAGCAGCCGCTCATTCCCGGTCTTCAACCTACTCGGCGGAGACGTGGACAGCAGCAATGTGGTCGATTCTGTCGATTATCAGCTGATGGTCCGAGCGTCGGGTTCCAGCGTGGGCGATGCAAACTATGCCTCCAGCGCTGACCTCAACGGCGACGGCACCGTAAACCCGGTGGATTTCACCATCTTCGCCGCTAACTTTGGCGTCGTCGGCCAGTAAACCATTTGGTTAAATTGCTTCAGGTCCATGGCCTCCGGTGTACAATGCCGGATGTGATGGACCTGAAAGTTTTTGCACTGGCCGCAGTGTTGACCGTTGCGGTTGGATGCGCACCCTCCGCTGACACCATGAGTACCGAAAGCGCAACCGGGTCAGACGCGCTCGCCGCGACGACTGAAGGCAACGTGGAGACCACCACCACAGTTTCGTCACCCGAACCCGAGCCTATGGAACAGACACCCAAGTACGCGCCTAAAGACGGCGACGAAGTAGCCATTTTGACCACCAACCACGGTCGCATCGTCCTGATGTTCTTCCCCGAGAAGGCACCCAACCACGTCGCACGATTCAAGGATGCCGTCCGAAAGGACATCTATTAGGGCACGAAATTCCACCGCGTGTTTCCAGGCTTCATGATCCAAGGCGGCGACCCCAACAGCAAGGATGACGACCGATCAAACGACGGTTCCGGCGGCTGGGGCACCCCGCTCAAGGCTGAGTTCAACGATATCGAGCATATTCCGGGGATCCTTTCTGCCGCACGAACCTCAGATCCCAACTCGGCATCGAGCCAGTTCTTCCTGATGCATGCTCGCTCCAAGCACCTGGATGGCCAATACTCAGTTTACGGCTACGCCGTCGAGGGCATCGACGTGATCAACAAGATCGTCAATTTGCCGAAAGATCCGCGCGACAATCCGTTGCCCGAGAATCCTGCGATCATCGAAGACGCGAAGCTGGCCAAGTGGCCGGTTGAAAAGTCCTAAGCGGACGCCACTGGCTAAGAAGCCCGTTGTTCCATTTGGAACAACGGGCTTCTTGCTGTTTAAACGTTTGGTTAACTGATGCCGGCTTGCTTCTGGACAAGCGTCACATCGAGGGGGACGCCTGGGCCCATGGTGCTGCTGAGAGTCATGGTCACCAGGTAACGACCCTTCGAGCTGGCTGGCTTTGCCTTCACCACGGCAGTGAGCGCAGCAGTAAAGTTCTCCGTCAATTGCTCATCGGTGAAGTCCACTTTCCCGAGAGGAAGGCTCACCACACCACCCTTGTCTGCGCGGTACTCCACACGGGTCGCGGCCTTGATCTCGCGAACGGCTTGGCCGATCTGGCTGGTCACGGTGCCGTTACGCTTGTTAGGCGTGCGTGCTCCGAGAAGCTTTCCGATCTTTCCGATGCTGGGGGCCATGTCTTCTGTGGCCAGGATCACGTCGAAATCTTTGAATCCGCCCTGGATCTTGGCGATCAGGTCGTCGGCTCCTACCACGTCAGCGCCCGCCTCTTCGGCTTCCTTAGCCAAGTCGCCCTTGGCAAGGACGGCAACCTTCTTGATCTTTCCGGTTCCGTGGGGCAGCGTGGTCAGTCCGCGAACGTTCTGGTCGCCCTTTTTAGGGTCGATTCCGAGTCGGATGGAAACATCGACGGTCTCGCGCAGCTTCTTGGTGGTGGCGTTAGACTTGACAAGCGCAATGGCCTCGGCCAGTTCGTAAAGCTTGTTCTTGTCAACGGTGGCGGCAGCGGCAATGAAGCGCTGGGAATGCTGATTCTTCTTAGCAGTTTTTGGCAAGGGTCACCTCCGTGGTCCAAACGAGGCCTTTCGGCTTCTCCCACGAATCTGCAAGGATACCCGATCGGCCAGTCGCAAGCCACGTTTTTTTTGCGCCGGTACAATTTGCTAGCGAGATTGGCCATCCGTGAGGCCGAATCAAAGGAGCTTTGACCCCACTCATGAGTAAAGTATATGCCGTTTTGGGCGCAGGTATGCAGGGCACTGCAGCCGCGTACGACCTAGCGAAGTTTGGAGACCCACGCATCGTCAAGATGGGTGATGTAAGCCTGTTGCAGGCTCAAAAAGCAACGCAGCGCGTGGATCAGCTCGTCGGTCGCGAGATCTGCCAGCCCCATGAGGTGGACGCCTTGGACGCCGCCAATCTGACCACGTTCCTCACCGATGTGGACGTGCTCGTCAGTTGTGTTCCCTATTGGATGCACCCTAAGATCGCCGAAGTTGCGATTGCGACTGGGACCAACATGGTTGATCTTGGGGGCAATACCGACATCACCATGCACACTCTGAAAATGGATGAGACGGCGCGCGAGGCGGGCGTTAGTTTGGTCCCCGACTGCGGGCTTGCACCCGGTCTGGTCAATAGCCTCGGCCTCTCGCTCATCGAGCAGCTTGATAAAGCTGAAAGCGTCAAGATGTACTGCGGCGTTCTCCCGCAGAATCCAAAGCCGCCGTTTAACTACAAGCTGACTTTCAACGTGGAAGGCTTGGTGACGGAGTACGACTTCCAAGCCGTAGTGCTTCGCAACGGCCACATCGCCTTGGTGGACACTCTGGCTGAACTCGAAGAACTGGAAGTCGATGGCCTTGGGACCATGGAGGCTTTCACCACTTCGGGCGGTACTTCGACCGCGCCCTACACCCTGGAAGGCAAGGTCACCAATTACGAGTACAAGACCATTCGATTCCCTGGTCACTGCGAACGCATGCGCATCTTCAAGGACTTCGGTTTCTGGGGCGAGGAGGCGATCGACGTGAAAGGCACCAAGATCGTCCCCAAGGACGTTTTCAACACCGTTTTTGGACCGGCGTTGGCCAAGTTCGAGGACCGCGACCAATGCGCCGTCCGAGCGGTAGCCGAAGGAACGAAGAACGGTCAACCCAAGCGCTTGCAGATCGACATTCTGGACAAGGAAGACCCGGACACCGGTTTCACGAGCATGGAACGCCTGACCGGCTTCTCGGCATCCATTTTCGCCATCGCCATCGCCAAGGGCGAGGTCGAGAAGGGCGCGATCCGATACGAAAGCGCGCTCACTGGAACTCAGTTTGTGGAAGAGATCCAGCGGCGCGGTGTTGTACTGAAGTTCAGCTAATGTGGATTAGGCAGCCACGTCATCGAGACTGGCTGCCAAAACCACCCGATTGCGCCCTTGATGCTTCGCGGCATACAGGGCGCGATCTGCGCTTTGGATGAGCTCAGCGACGCTGAGATGCTCGGGGTCATCTACCGTTGCAACGCCAAAGCTAGCTGTCACGCCGCCGTTCAAATCGAGTGTGCGGGCAGCAAAGTGGACCCGCAGCTTCTCGGCGAACTCAAGCGCCTCGTCGATGGAGGTGTCCTCCAGAACGATCACAAATTCTTCACCACCATAGCGGCCTGGCGTGTGCTTTTTGCCACAAGTCTCTCGTAGGACCTCGCCGGCTCGGCGCAATAGCGCGTCGCCCGCCGGGTGACCGAAGGTGTCGTTGAACACCTTGAACTTGTCCACATCGAACAGCACGATGGAAATTGGCTCCATCGGCGATGCCTTCTCGTGGGCACGGTCAAGCGTCTCAAGGACGCTGCGGCGGTTCGCGATCGCCGTCAGGGCGTCTCGATTGGCCAAGTCATTCAGGCGCTCGCGCTCGGCCACACGCTCGGTGACGTCCAGGGCAGTGGCGACAACGCTGGAAATCTCACCCGAGGCATTGCGCAGGCTCATCAGGTGCCATTCAAAAGTGAATTCGCGACCGCCAACCCCAAAAGTCTGGACTTCAAAACTCTCAATCTGGTCTTTTTCGTGGAGAGCCGAAAGCGCGGCTTCAAACTTCTGTTCGTTGTCACTCGCGAAGACGATCTCCTTCGCAGGTTGTTCGAAGACATCGAACAGTGACTTTCCAAACGCTTCCTCGGCAGATTTGTTCCACTCGTAAATGACGCCATCCCGGTCCATTCCCACGAATGGAATCGGCAGGCTCGCCAGAAGATGCTGAAGTCGAAGCAACCCGGTGCGAAGGTTTTCGACCTCAAGTTTAAGTTCGCTCAGCGAAACTTCTTCCGAAGCCTCGTGAAACTGCCCGTCATTGCCTTCGCTTCCGAAGGCCATAAACGCCCACGCAGCCACGATCGCAAAGATCGCCGGCGCATAACTGATGACTAGTTCCCAATTTCCCAAAATTTCACCCAACCTCGTGGATAGAATTATCGGTGGACGGCTTGCGCGACTTTATGGCAATGGGGCAAACAGTTTCAGGAATGAGTAAATCTCACGAACTGGTACAGTTTGCAGAGAAATCAGCTTCCCCATGGATCAGTCGCACATTCGCAACTTCTGCATCATCGCCCACATCGACCACGGCAAATCGACCCTCGCTGACCGCATTATTGAGCGGTGCGGGGCCGTCCGGGGTTCGGCCCAAGAGCAGATGCTTGATACGATGGATATCGAGCGCGAACGCGGCATCACGATCAAAATGACCGCGGTCCGGCTGCTTTACCGAGCACGCGATGGCAGCGAGTACCAGTTTAATCTGATCGATACGCCGGGACACGTGGACTTCACGTACGAAGTCTCGCGGAGCCTCGCTGCTTGTGAAGGCGCGCTCTTGGTGGTGGACGCCAGCCAGGGCGTAGAGGCACAGACAATTGCCAACGCCAGCATGGCGATGAACCAGAACCTGGAAATCGTCCCGGTCATTAACAAAATCGACCTCCCTCACGCGGATGTGGTCCGCGCCCGAGAAGAGATCGAATCTGCGGTGGCGATCCCTGCCGATGAAGCAGTGCTGACCTCCGCAAAGACAGGTTTCGGCATAGAGGACATCCTAGAGGCCGTGGTCAAGCACGTCCCGCACCCTCGCGGCGACCGCAATGCGCCGTTCCGTGCGCTCATTTTCGACTCGCACTTCGACCCTTACCAAGGCGCGGTCGCTTACATCCGCGTGGTGGACGGCTCGGTGAAGCCAGGCGACAAGATCAGAATGATGTCGACTGGTTCCGTGTTTGATGTTGATACGGTAGGCGTTTTCCGGCCTAGCTTGGAAAGGACTCAGAGCATTGATGCGGGCGAAGTTGGCTTCGTGACGGCGGCGATGAAGACCATCGGTGATGCCGGAGTGGGCGACACCATCACCAGCGCTCACGAAGGCGCGACTCAAGCTCTTGCCGGCTACCGAGCCGCCAAGCCGATGGTCTTCTGCGGCCTCTACCCCACCGATGGCGACGACTATGAAGAGCTGCGCGACGCTATCGAGAAGCTGAAACTAAACGATGCGGCGCTGGATTTTGCGCCCGAAACTTCGGCTGCGCTCGGTTTCGGGTTCCGATGCGGCTTTTTGGGGCTGCTGCACATGGAAATTGCCCGTGAGCGACTGGAGCGCGAATTTGGCCTGGACCTGATCTTGACCGCGCCGAGCGTGGACTACATCGTCAACAAAACTGACGGCGAATCGGTCCACATCAGCAACCCAAGCGAGTTCCCGCACGTTCAGGAGATCGCATCGATCGAGGAGCCGACCGTAATGGCCACCATCATGACGCCACAAGAATATGTCGGCGCGGTCATGACGCTTTGCCAGGACCGCCGCGGCACTTATCTGCGTAGCGAATACCCCTCGCCCACCCGCGTGATGCTGTATTACACGTTGCCGCTGGGAGAAATCCTGCTGGACTTTTTCGATCGGCTCAAGAGCAGCACCCGGGGTTATGCGTCGTTCGACTACGACCTGGGCGAGTACCAGCGCAGTGACCTTGTGAAGCTTGACATCTTGCTCAACGGCGACATCGTCGATGCGCTTTCATTCATCGTGAACCGCCAGTTCTCGTATCAGCGAGGGCGCGCGATGGTGGAGCAGCTGAAGAAAGTGGTTCCACGGCAGCAGTTCGAAGTCCGAATCCAAGCCGCAATTGGGGCGAAGGTGATCTCGGCCGACACGGTGAAGCCGTTCCGGAAGAACGTGATTGCCAAGTGCTACGGCGGCGACGTGACCCGCAAGCGAAAGCTCCTGGAAAAGCAGAAGGAAGGCAAGAAGCGCATGAAGCAGGTCGGCAGCATCGAATTGCCGCAAGAAGCCTTCCTGAGCGTGCTGAAGGTCGTTGAATAAGCTAACCATCTGGTCAAACCCGTCGGTTTAACCAGATGGTTAGCATTTCACTTGGCGTTGATTTGGAACACTTGGAGTTGTTCAAACACGTTCACGGTCATCAGGAATCTGCCGTCAGACGAGAACGCCAAGGGCGAGCCAACCGCAAGTTGCTGATCGAGTTTGGCGAGTTCCCGGTAGTTTCGCGCATCCCAAAGTTTAACCATCCGGTCGTTTGAACTGGAGGCAGCAAACCTTCCGTCGGGCGAAATGGCGACCTTTTGAACCCAAAATTGGTGAGCCGGATTGGTTTTCAGAATCGCGCCGGTTGTGGTGTTCCAGAAGCTGATCTTGCCATCTCGACCCGCGCTCACCGCGCGAGTCCCGAGCTTATTCACTGCCAGATCCTGGATTCCCTGCCCACCGTGCACCGACTTTCGGGTCTCCACCGTGAGGCTCGGATATTGGCGGATGTGCAGCCCCTCGGTGAGGGTTCCCGAAATGAGGGTTTTCGCATTAGTGAAGTGGCCGCTCGTGATGACCACTCCCTTGCCCGAGACCTTCCGGAGCGGCTTCGCCGTTGCGTAGTCCCAGAAAATGATCGCGTCGTCTTTGCCAACCGACATCAGCGTCTTTCCATCAGGAGAAAAGCTAAGTGAAGCGATACCGCGCTGGTGGGTCTGCGAGGTGCGCGGGAATTCGCGGAGCTTCGCGCCGGTTTTGGCATCCCAGACATAGATTCGTGCGCTGTCATCGCCCGAGATCACTTGGGTTCCGGTCTTGTTCCAAGCTAGCGCAAAGGCAGGCTGCGGGTGGCCCTTAAGCGTTAGACTAAAGGTGCGCGTTTTGGCATCCAGAATCCGAATCGTGAAATCTGACTGCGAAGCGGCGTATCGCGTGCCGACTGGAGATGCCCCCAGAGCGATCGTCTTGAGG
>JALHPH010000003.1:0-6406 GCA_022842565.1 Fimbriimonadaceae bacterium | reverse complement strand
TGTCGGCGTCTGGGAAAGGGCCATCGTGGCCAATAACGTTAATCCTGTGGTGAGCATCAACATCTAGACGTACCCAAAGCGCGGCGAGTACGCGCAACTTGTTACCGGTCGCTCGGTAACTTGAAGGTCTCCGGCTTGAACTTCTGGTCGAACGCCCAGGACGCTGTCCAGATGATCTCGCGCGCGGGAGCATTTCTAACCATCCGGATGGTTAGAGGCACCATTCGAATTCCGTCGAGCCTGATTTCGATCTCGTGACGACCAGCAACAGGCGGCGCGGCGAGAATTCGGCCAGCTGGTCGATAGTCCCCGTTGAGCTCCACTTCAGCTACTTCGTAACGGACCGAAAAGCCCGACTTTCGAAGCTCTCTCACCAACGGTTCATAAACGGGTTGTGCCTCGATGAGCGGTCGGAACATGGTCCGAGGGAACAGCCTGGACCACAGTGGCAAAACGCGTTCGGTGCTTTTTGACCATTTGGTTGGCACCGGCTCAACCTCGCTCCATCCGTCTTGCCGAAGGGTCGCGCGCCGTTGCCCATCCGCCACTGCCCGAAGAATTCGGGTGGGTTCGGTGGTTCGGTAGAAGTCGACCAGGTATTGATTTGGTCCGGCGATCATGACCTCGCCTCGGGAATTGCCAGAACCTGCTTCATCTTGCACGCTCAGCGTGAACTTAGCATGTGCGTTCCGCAGTGCGGCGACACTTTGGTCGAGCTGCTTTGCCACCTCCAACGCGTCCGTCGAAGTGGCCTCCCAGATCATGGCCGGCGCAAGGATTGAGTCGGTTTGAGAAGCTGGCGGAGCAGGCGGCGGGGCCGGCCTTTTTCCGGCTCCACAACCCCCGAGGGCCAGGAGCCCAACCAGAGCCGCCGCTCGCATCATGAAGTTGGGCCGAGTGGCTGGGGCTGAAGCGGAATGTCCAGCTTCGCCCAGAAACTGAGGTCGATATGCGGGAACGGCTTGTCCTTGTCCTGGCAATCGCGAAGGAAAGCTGTCTCTTCCTCGGTCAATTCACCGCCTTGATGCACCTTGTCAGCGTAGTCCGCCAGTTGCGTAAACCGCTTCAGGTGATCGTCGAACCGGATCTCGGCATAGTCGCGGGCCGCCCAAGTGGAGATGAGGAATTGCCAGTCCGAGGCCTCCGCTAGCAGAAGCTCCCGCGCGGCTTGCTCGACTATTTCGTGCGCCACGCCGCCAGCATACAGCGACGCCATGGTCCGCATTCGTTTCTGCGCCGGATAGAGAAGGTCCCAAGTCCAAACATTGTCCGGGTTGATCCAGATGTGGTGGTAGCCGCCCTCGCCCCATGACCCCTCGGGAAGATGAATGAGGTGTCGCGGGGTTTCTTGGTCCACCACGTCTCCGCCGCTTGACGAGATCACCTCTCCATCGGCATGCATTGCGCGACCAAGCTCGAAAAGAAACTCGGGCCCCTCGAACCACCAGTGCCCGAAGAGCTCGGTGTCATACATCGCCACGAGCGTTCCGTTCCGGTTGGCTTGGCCCTTGTAGTTCGCCAATGTGGCTTTAACCAATTGGACAAAATCCTCCGCGTGGCTCTGAATGTTCTCATAGGCACGCCACGGATCATAGGGTTGCTTGGCTCCAAGGTCGGACTTGTTGGGGCTGATGCGCCAATAGCGCAGCCGACCCGGATAAAGCTGCTTGTGGAACTCCAGGTACCACTCGTTACCGGGGTAACCGACGTCACCCGACCACACGCGGACCGTAGTATGCGGGTCACGTGCAAAGACAATGGCACCATTCGAAAGGGCGTAGTGCTCGTACTCGCTGCGGTACTCGTTCGGCGGAATCGGGAGGTCCTCAAAGCGCTTCTTACTGCGCGCGAAGAGCTCGGCGAGCTGCGGGAATTGCTGACCATAGGTGCCTAGCGGCTCGCCCCCTCGGATCATGTGTGAGTCGACAAAGAAGTATTCGATGCCGTTTTCGATCAGAAAATCCTCGACACCTTTGCGGCCCCACACTGTCTCATCCTCGCCAGCGGGTGCCTTCCAGTCATAGCTTGGACGGTAGGCGCACTCGGGAAGCCAAATTCCGCGCGGATTCTTGCCAAACCGTCGTTGGTGTGAATCGACGGCCAGTTTCACCTGCGCCTGGACCGATTCATCCGTTCCCGCCAGCGGGAAGTAACCGTGGGTGGCGCCGCAGGTGATCAGTTCGACACTGCCGCGCTCCTCAAAGTGCTTAAAGGCTCCGGTGATGCTGCGACCCCATTGATGCTTAAACTGCACAAGCGCGCGGGTGTAGTAACGCTGCCACATCGCGGCGAGGCCCTCCATCCACATCGGCCCCTCGGCAGCGAATCGCTCCTGATCTACGAGCGCAGCCTGGATTTTCTCTTCGCAATACTCCTCGAATCCCGACTTGAAACTAGGATCGTCAAGCTGTTCGGCGAGGATCGGGGTGACGTTGATGGTCCACCGCGGCTTGATGCCCAGCGCGTAAAGCCGGTCGAGCGCATCAAGTATCGGCAGATAGCATTCGGCAGCAGACTCGTTCAGCCAATCCGTGCCGTGCGGAGACTTGCCATGGGAAAGCACATACGGCATGTGCGAGTGAAGGCATAGCAAAAATCGACCGACGGCCATTCACCGATTATGCCCGGACTTCCGGCGCTGCTGCCCCTTCTCGCGGGAACCTTTTGAAATATCGATACCTCCTTGTTGCCGTTAGCTATTTTGGACTGAAACCTGAGCGATTCCTCCAAAAATTACCAGTCCAGCCGATACTTCACTTGTCTCAGATTGAGGGATCACTGGCACATGAACTTGGAACAGATCGAAATAGCAAACATTGCGCTTCCCGCGTTAGGGAGTTTAGCGTTCATGGTCGGAATGGCCATGATGGCTCGCTCCCGGAAGCGACGGACTGGATCTGTCGAGTCCTTTGCCCTGCAAATGCACCAGCACAGCTCACCGAGGGCTTTTCTCGAAGGAACCCTTCAGGCTGCATGTGCAGCGACTGGGGCAGATGGAGGCACCATCCATTTGGTGAGCGAACCGGGAGCAGACGCTCTGCAGTGTGTCGCGCGCTGGGGCGCCGAATCCGCTGAAAACGTGGCGCTCTCAAAAGACGTGTTTGCGAATCGCCAAAGCGTGCTACTCAAGCGCGCAAAAAGCCACCCCGCTGCTCAGGAAGAAATTGGGCCCTCGGTCGTGAGCGTCATATCAGTGCCGCTACTGTCAGTGCGATACACCCCAGAGGGAGTCGACCGAAGCGAAACGATCGGAGTTCTCACCATTTGGTCAAATTCGGCCAAGACCCAGTTTGAGCCTTCGCATCTGGAGACGCTCGTCGGGATCGGCAACATCGTTTCCCTGATGGTCGCTAAGCTGGTCGCCCAGGATTTTGCGGTCCGAACTACTCTTTCTGCTCTCTGTGACATCGCCGAACTCCTGGACGCGAAAGATCCCAGCACTGCGGGTCACTCTCGCCGAGTATCCATGTTGGGCAGCCGAATCGCCCGCGCGATGCTACTGGAAGACGCAACGGTCAAAGAGATTGAAGACAGCGGACGACTGCTTGATCTCGGCCGAGTCGCTATCTCCGATGCGATCCTGAAGAAGACCACCGAGCTCACCGATCAAGAATTTTCACAAATCAAGCACCACCCGGTGGTGAGCTACGAGATTTGCCGGAAGCTGCAACTCCCCGAAAGCACGCTGCTTTTGGTTCGAAATCACCACGAGCGGCTGGATGGCTCGGGCTATCCCGACCGACTGAAGGGCGGTGAGATCCCGGTCGCGCTGCGGATTATCGCGGTTGCCGACGCCTTCGACGCGATGCTCTCACCACGACACCATCGTCGACCGTTTTCCATCGAAGAAGCGCTTGAGATGCTCACCCGTGAGGCCGGATCAAAGTTTGATGCCGGAGTGATTGAGGTCGTGGCGAACTTAGTCGCCCGGGGCGAACTTGACGACCTTTACCCGGCAACGCGGATCCAAGAGGTGCTTGTCGCGTGATGATCCAAGTTGGGCTCGCGGTCACTTCCGAGCAGTCCACACTGGTCGCCATTGAGCGAAGTGGGCTGCCGACCCTTGTCGGCGCGACCGTCCTCGGCGTCGGTCACCAGTCGCCCGAGGCACAGCAGGCCGCGGCTATCAAGGAATTTTTGCGCCAGTTGGGCCGTGGTCCCAAGCAAGTCGTTTTCAGCCAGCCTGGGGAACACGCTCAGTTTGTTTATGGGCGCCTGCCCAAAGTGGATAGCGCCAGTCGGTCGGACTTGGCGCGGTACCGCCTGAAAGACCGCATTCAGGACATTGAGAAGTGCGCACTTGCCGTGAGCGTGGTTCGCACGTCGCTCGAAGCGGAGGACGAAGACGTTCTCGTGATTGCGTCACCGAAGGCTTCGGTCGAAGTCCGCGCCCAGATGCTGCAAGACGCTGGAATCGAAGTGGCGGGCTGCGAAACGGACGCCCAAGCGATGCTCCGCGTGCTTTGGAATGACCGCGCCAGCCACGGGCAATCACTGCAAACCATGGCGTTCACGCTCGTGAACATTGGGCTGCATACCACACGGTTTGTTGTGGTGCAAGACAACACCATTCGCTTTATTCGCTCCGTGAAATTCGGAATTGACCATTTGGTTAAACACTTGAGCGCGCAAACAGAATTGTCGGAGGGCGCTATCTTTAATGCTGTCCGATCAGGACGAGCACGACTCTTGACCGATTTCCGGCTGGAAATGACCGAGGGAGACTCGACTTGGCTGCTCGATGCATCGGCAGCCTTCGAAGGGCTTCTCGGCGAACTCCGCCGCCTGATGAATTACTACCGTTCGATGTCGCGTGGCCGGAGCCACGGCGGCATTTTGGACCAGTTGGTGCTGAGTGGCGAACTCGTGGCACTTGATGGATTCACTTCATGGATCGGCAAGACGCTGGGCATCCGCGTCCACGCCCTCAACCCGTTCTCCGGTATCGCCATGGACGTATCACCCGAAACCTACCATTTGGTTAACCAGAACCCCTACCGCTTTATCGTCGCTGCGGGACTCGCGCTCTCGCCCTACGGCCTTCCGGAGGCTCAAACAAACAAGTATGGCTCTACAAGCAGTCCACAACTCGCAAGAATCTAGGCAGCTTCAATCCAACGCCGTGATCGACGTTTCCGCGAATCTGCTTGATTCGTGGACGCGCGATCGTGAGCGGGAAAGGTCCGTTCTCAACCACTGGCTTTGTGCCTGGATCGGCGTGGTAGCCGTGACGGGCGTGCTGATTGCGGTCGCGAGAGCATCGCAGTCTGGCACCCAAGCCTGGGCGGAGCAGACCAAAACTTCGCTGGCCGCTGTACAAGCAGAACTCGCACAGTTCGGCGAGCTGAACAACTCAGCAAACGAGGACTCGATCAAGGGCGTCCCGCTCGAGTATCGAGCCCACTCGAATGAGCTGCTCAAGACCATCGCCACCGGGCTCACCTCCACCCAGAAGGGGATGGCGCTCGAAAACTTCGCCGTTACCCGAACCGATGGCCGACTGATCGGCAAGGGCTCGGCCAAAGTCGCTGACATTCGCACCGCAAGGCAGTATCTGGACGCGATCCAGGCCCAGCTTCCAGAATCGCAGGCGCTCATCACCAACGTTTCGCAGTCCAGCACGCCCGAGGAAAGGGCACTGACGGTGCAGTTCGAACTCAGTCCATGGTTGGCTGGAGGCACGCGATGAAAGCAAAGCACCTCAAGGTTTTGACCATCGCCACGGCCGTCGCCGGGATACTTGTCTCGGGAACTCTTGGCTGGGGCACCCTACAAAGCGGGCAGGAAGGAACCATTGCTGCGATCAATCTTCGCGTGGCCAAGAGCGATCTGCAGGTTCAGAAGCAGCGCGCTGCAACCGAAGATGCGCTCGGAGTAGCGGGCGATGTCGCCGGTTCTCGCCTGATGATGCAGCTCAGCACGCGCATCGAAATGATTGCCCGCGAAAATGCACTCAAGCTTTACTCTCTCAATGTCGATCCTCTTACAAAACCTGTAGACACGGGCAAAGAGGACGCAATGCAGAACAAGGCATGGGCGAACTACGAAGTTGGATTCAGCTTCGAAGGAGACGTTCGCCAAGCTTATCGCGCCATCGCCGCCATCAGCCAACTCGAAACACCGATTCGAGTGGATGAGGTTCAGATGAACGCAAAATCCCAGCCCGGCTCCAATGCCCAAACCGTCACCACGGTTCGGCTTTCGGTGCTGGCAAAGACTGGAGCTCAAGGATGAAAATCGGAAATCCCATCTTAGTAGGCATCTGCGCCCTTGTTGCTGTCGGCGGAATTGTCAGGGTCGGCATGGTTTTGGCTGGCGACAAACCGGCTGCGAGTCGGCAGGCACCGTCGGCAGACGGTGCGGCACCCGACCTGGTGAAGCCCGTCCAGCGGCCCGTTGGAACCAG
>JALHPH010000002.1:11837-18011 GCA_022842565.1 Fimbriimonadaceae bacterium | reverse complement strand
CAAAAGTGATGCCACCCCGGTATCCGTCGCTCCACATTTCGGTGCGCGGATTCTTGTCAAAGTTGATCGTCGCATGGACTCCGATGACGCCACGACCCACCGAATTGGAGCGAGGGAATCGTTCGGCTCGGTAGGCGTCGGTGCCAAACTTAGCGCCCGACATTCGGAATGTCTTCCCACTCAAGGGCACTTTCACGTCGGTTTGTAGGATGATGAGCACGGAGTCGTCGGGAATGAAATCATTGGTGCTCCCCAGCGTGAGGTGATAGACCTGCGCTCGGTCGCGGACCTTGCCCTCGGTGGTCACGGTCGACTCTCCTAGCACCGCCAGTTTTGCTCCTACCGCGGTAAACGGCTTGCCGAGGACCCGGCCCGACGCCCATTTCCATTGTCCGCTCTGCCCGGCGGAAGTAGCCGGTAGGGCGGCGCAGGCCAGCAAGCCAGCCGTTACGATCACGTTCATTTGAACCCTCATCAACGGTGATTTTTGGAACTTACAGAGCTAATCGCACCGTTATGCTTGCTAGTTGTCATCGTCGCATCCTTGCGCTTATCTTGATAATTTCGTATAGTAATGAAACTAATGAAGTCACGCGGCGCATTCACGCTCATCGAACTGCTGGTCGTCATCGCAATCATCGCGATCCTCGCAGCCATTCTGTTCCCGGTTCTTTCTCAGGCGCGTCTTCAGGCGAAGGTCACCAAGAGCCTTTCGCAGATGCGGCAGCTCTCGGCCTCCGTCATGATGTACTCAGGCGATTCGGATGACGCATTTGTGCCCGCCTCCATGCGGGACGCAACCGGCGGACCAGCAACAATCTGGACTCAAGGACTTTTCCCTTACGTCAAGAATCAAGAAATTTTTGTGACACCTGATTCGGGCGGCGCATTTTCAACTGGTTGGGCCAATCGGCACCACCAAAGCGTCGGTTACAGCGATGCGACTGGGTTTGACCCGCTGAGCACCGTGATGCCCGGAGCGGCAACGCCCGGCACCGAGGGCTTTACTTCGGTGGCGACTCAAAGTATCATGGAGTCGCCTGCTAGCACCGGCCTCTTCGCGGTGACCGCCAACGCCCCGGCCAATGTGCTGACGACGAAGCACCGTGGCTATGTCTTCAACCCGTACAACGGTCGAAACAGCCCGGACAACGACTACAGCAAGGGACTGCCGATGATTTCGGACCTGGACCTGGTGACCACGCGCACCGATACGCGCTATCCGAATTCGGCGGACCTTTCACCCGGTCGCCTGAAGCCGATCTTCGCTCGGTTTGGTGGCAATGGCCGCGGGGAAGGGCGCACGCCGGTCATCTTCGCCGATGGGCACTGCAAGGTGTACACCGCCAATCAGTTGAATCGACACGGCGAGATCGTCTGGCGCTTCCGCTAAGCTACTTCCCGGCCGCGACGGCTTCGAAATAGCTGGCGACGCGGTTGCGTTGCGCCTCTGAGGAGAACTTTGTCTCGGCGACCTGAAGGCATCGCCGAGAATGTTCATCGTAGCCCGCGGGGTCGTCCCACATCTTCACGATGGCCTCGTACCAATTTTCGGCCTCTTCGATCGGGGGCGGGGTCTCGGGATCGTGGGCCAGCCGCTTGGGAACGGGCAGGTTCACGCCCGTCCCGGCCATTGCTTCGGGCACACCGCCGTGGTCCACGCCGATGCTCGGGATGCCGTTCATCATCGCCTCGATGCAAACCCGCCCGAGCGCCTCGGCAAGGCTGGGCACGATCAAGATGCGAGCCGAACGCAGATAGTCTTTAGGTTGCAGGAACGGCCCGGCGAATTCCAGCCATGCCGCCGTCTCGGGCCGCACCTTCGCCGTGAACTCCTCGGCGGAGCCGAAAGAGCAGATGAGCAGGAGCTTGATATCGGGGCGACGCTCGCGCAGCATGTCGGCCAGAGTCGCAACCAGCGCGCTCCCTTTGCGCGGGGACGGGTTGACGAACACCAATCGATCTCGCGGACCCTCATCGAAGAGGATGTCCTCGGGTTCGAAAGGTCCGCTCAGCACAAAGGACCGCAGCCCGATGGTGTGCTGATAGTACATAGCTAGGAAAGCGCTGTCGATGAGCACGCGGTCCACATGTTCAAAGTACTGCCGCTTCTCGTAACCAAAGTTATAGAGATTGTAGATGCTCCTTGCGCCTGCCTTTCTGGCCAGTCGCATGGCTTCGTGGGTGGAGCGGTGGAGACCATAGCAGACCGCGATTTGCGGGCGGTGCTCGCGGATGAGCCGGTGCACATGCGCGTGGAAAGCTCCGACGTCGGCGGGGTTCGGGTCTTGGAATTTGGCAGTCGAAGTGCAGAGGAAGTTCACGTCGACGCCCTTCCAGGTGTAGCGCGCCAAGTTCCGCGAGCCGACCATGAATCGGCCCGGACTCGTCACTCCGTGCTCGCCCAAGTGGGCCGCCAGATCGACGGTCTGGAGCCCCTCGAACCCGCTGGCGCAAAGCGCCACCACTTCGTGCCCAGCTTCGCTCAGCATGGAACCGAGGGTGCGAAAGCTTCGCGCGGCCCCGCTGCCGGGGTCGTTCAACGCATTCCAGGAAAAGAAGAGAGCTCGCACGCTTGGTTAGAGGGTTACAAGTTCCCGAAGGTCCTCGTCAAAGACCTCCGTTTTGCGGTCGGCTAGCTGCACGAAGTGGCCGTAAATCTGCTCAAAACGCTCCTCAGGGAAGCTGAATCCCATTTGCATCAGGCGGTGCTTAAGCCCATGGCGGCCGCTCCGGGCCGTCAGGATGATCTCGCTCTTTTCTGCGCCGACGAGCGTCGGGTCGATGATCTCATAGGTCGATCGCTCCTTCAGCACGCCGTCTTGGTGGATTCCGCTGGAGTGCGCATAGGCGTTTGCGCCGACGACCGCTTTGTTGCGCTGAACCAGCATGCCTGTTTCTTCGCTAACTAGGCGTGAGATGGCGAGCATACGTTGCAGCACCACGCCGGTCTCGCAGCCGAACTTATCGGCGCGGATGTGTAGGGCGGTGACGACTTCTTCGAGTGCGGTGTTTCCGGCCCGTTCGCCAATGCCGTTAATGGTGACCTCCACCTGTCGCGCTCCACCCAAAACGCCCGCCAGCGTATTGGCTGTGGCCATGCCGAGATCGTTATGGCAGTGGCAACTGAACACCGCTTTGTCGCTGTTCGGAACGTTCTCGATGATTCCCTTGATGAGTTCGCGGTACTCGGCGGGGTAGGTGTAGCCCGTAGTGTCGGGGACATTGATGGTGGTGGCACCGGCGGCAATGACCGCCTCGACGACCTGATACACGTAATCGGGTTCGGCTCGGCCCGAGTCTTCCATGAAGTACTCGATGTCATCGGTGAATTGGCGGCAGTGGCGGACGGCGTTCACACCGACTTCCAGCGCCTGCTCGCGAGACATCTTCAGCTTGTGCTGAAGGTGGTTGTCGCTCACGCCCAAACCGGTGTGGATGCGGCGGCGCTCGGCGGGGGCAAGGGCCTCGGCTGCCACTTCGATGTCCTTCTCGCGGGCTCGGGTGAGGCCGCAAATGGTTACGCCGGTGAGCTCGCGGGCAAGCGTTTGGACGGCGTCAAAATCGCCAGGAGAACTGATCGGAAAGCCTGCTTCGATGATGTCAACGCCGAGCTCGACCAAAGCACGACCGATGCGGAGCTTCTGCTCCATATCCAGTCGAACGCCCGGGCTTTGCTCCCCGTCTCGCAGTGTGGTGTCAAAAACTAAAACTCGGTCCGCCATTGGATCGTTTCCCCTTGTTGCAAGGGATTATACGGGCAATGGCCGCTAGTTGTTAGAGCAGTTTAGCCAGCCTTGACCATGTACTGATCCCAGAGCCGCTGATCGTTGGGGGCAATGCGGGTGATTTGGAATCCGATCCGGTAGGCGCCCAGTTGCGGGTCCTCGCGTGAGTACGCGACTTTCGCATCAAAGTGAACTAAACCGATGGGGCAACGCACGCTGATGCGCATCGTGGTGTCCAGCATCAGCTTAAAGGGTGCTTGGATGCCGATTCCGCCAGGGGCCACGTCCAGAACGGTGACGCTTGCCTCGGTTCCACCGCCGCTGATGACGGCGGTCACGTCGGTCTCGCGGCGACGCATCTGCTCGGTGGGTTCTGCGGGCGGGTCGGATTCAAGAATTCGAAAAGCGTATCGGTTGCCATGCTGCCCGATCCACGCGACCGACAGCCCGACGGTTTGGCGGGCGTTGGTGAGCTGTACCGAAAAGCGCTCACCCTTTTCCAGGTCCATGATCGGAGTCATGGCGAGTTGCAGCATGCCGGAAAGCCCGGGTGGAACCCAAGCCGCGTGCTGCGAAGAATCGGCCAATCGGATCACGCGAGCCCGAGTATTCGCGAACTGCTCCAGGTTCAATGCGGCCACCTCAGCGGGCCGCATCGACTCGTGCGTCTGGTTTATGCGTTCGTTAGCCGGATTCATTGCATGTCCAACGGACTGGAAATCAAGCCCAGTGCCTGGTGTTGTTATTGGCATCGCGGGTCACTCGCCGTAGGGTTTCGGTACAATTCGGCTCACTATGGCGCTCGTAGAAGTTGATGTAACGATAGCGGCTCGCGGAGACCAAGCCACCCAGCCTTGGCTTTGGCAACTGAGCCAAAACTTCAAATTGAAGTTTAACGTGTTCAAGGCGAGTGTCGAGCCAGATTACGGCTGGATTCATCTGAAGCTGACCGGGCCGGTGGAAGAAGTCCAGCGCGCCGTTGCTTGGCTCATGACCACCGGCATGCACGTAGAAAGCGAGCAGCGCGCCGTGGGCGCGCGCCCAGTGGGTGCTCCCCCGATCGCGTGATTCGCGTGGAACCGCCGGAGGACCTTGGCCAGTTTTGGTCGGAGGTTTGGCAAGAAGCGTCCGCCGTCCCGCTCGATTATCGCCGTAGCCCTTCGGAACGCGAGTTTGGCACCGGGCACGTTGTCGAGCGCATTGACTTCGTTTCGGTCGGTGGTCATCGGGTCAGCGGTTGGCTAGCGTGCGCGCCGGGAGCGCGCCGGGAGCGTGCTTTCGTCTGGATTCCGCCGTATGGCCGGGAGTCGCTGCTCCCCAATGCCTATGGCACGCGAAAGGGCTTTGTCTCGATGTCGCTCAATCTGCACGGCGAGGATGCCTTTCACCAAGAGAAGTATCGAATTGAGCGTGGATACTTCGCGGACGGAGCGGGCGAGCCGGGCACTTGGATTTTCCGGCGCATGATCCAACACGTCATGGTTGCGCTGCGGGTGCTGAGAGCGCAAAGCGAGGCCGACGAGGACCGGCTGGCGGTGATGGGCATGAGCCAAGGCGCAGGCATGTCGATTTGGGCAGGTGCAGCGTGCCCGTTCGTCAAAGCGGTTTGTGCGGATATGCCGTTTCTTTCCGGAATCGGGCATACCCTCGGTCGGAGCGCTTACCGCTATCCGCTGAAAGAGCTTGCCGACTTCATCGAGACCGAGCCCGTGGGCGAGGCGCGAGTGGGATTCACGCTCAGCTACTTCGACACCAGCCACGTCGCGGCGCTTGTGAACGTGCCCACTCAAGTGAGCCTGGGCGAAAAGGACCCCGCATGCCGCCCGGACTCGGTGGAGCTCGCTTACAACGCCCTCGCGACCCCCGAGCAGCGGCTGATCCGCTACACAGGTGGGCACGATTGGGACCCGGCGATGGTGCAGAACAACGCCGAGTGGCTGGAACGGTACTTGGGCTGAACCTATTTTTGGTCGGTGCGGTACTTCATGATCAGCTCGGTCGCGAGTTCGGGGCCATGCCATCCGACCACGTCCACCTGCTTTTCTTCTAGGTGCTTATAGACTTGGAAGAAGTGCATGACTTCCTTCAGCGTGTGTGGGGAGATCTGGTCGTAGTGCGTGCGGTAGCCAAAGCGCGGGTCGTTGGCGGCCACCGCAAGGATCTTTTCATCCGGGCCCTTTTCGTCTCGCATCTCCAGAACGCCAATGGGGCGCGCCTCGACCATGCAGCCTGTGAAGGTGGGGTGCCAAATCATGACGAGCACATCAATCGGGTCGCCATCAATGTAGTGCGTGCTCGGGATGAAACCGTAATCGAACGGATAGAAGAGCGGTGAAAACAATACACGGTCGAGCTTGAAGAGCCCCGAGGCCTGGTCGTATTCGTACTTGTTGGTGGAACCGCGCGGAATTTCGATAATTGCGTTAACGGTTTCGGGAGCACGTGG
>JALHPH010000002.1:0-11827 GCA_022842565.1 Fimbriimonadaceae bacterium | reverse complement strand
GAGCATGAAGCAAAGATGCCATGAAGTTCTAGCGAGAGTACCGGATCACATGGCACGAAGATTGCACCTCTATGAACCATGAAGAAGATTTATGGATCGCGCGATGAGAAGAACTATCTGACTTCGTTAGCCAGCTTGGCGGCGCTCTTTTGGCTTCTGAGCGGCAGTCTTGCTGCCGGAATTCTCATGAATTTTCCGATTTCCAGCGATCCGGTTTACCGGCCGCTTGCGGACCTGCAAATGGGGCTGCAACTGGTGGGCATGGTTAGTTGTGCGCTCGCCATGATGCTGCGCTGCATGAGCAAGGGCGTGTCGCTGTTCTGGGGAGCCTTTCCGATGGTGTTTTTCTGCGCAATCTTCTTGCTTCCGATGCCGTTCGCAACTTTCGCTGTTTTCCCGTTGCTGTTCACGTTGCTGATTGTGCTGGTGCTGCCCGACCGATGGGAGCAAAGCCTGCGATGGGTGCACGTGCATCCCCGCCACATGGCCATTCCTGGTCCCATTCGATCTTCCAACCAACCCTGGGGAGGGTAATCACGAGGCAAGCTGGAGCCGTCCACGCAGCGCGTGGCGGCTCTCATGCTTTTAGTCCTTATACGGATCACGGGTATCTCCGCCCGCCATCGCGACGCCGACTGGCTTTAATCGATGAAGGATCTTGATAGTCGGGGCATGGTGTTCCAGCACTTCGGGGAGTCGCTTGTAGCAGTGGGGAGCCTCATCAGTCCCGCCTCCGCGCAAAACAACGCCCTTCTCCTTCACCCATGCTTCCATCATCCGCTCGGTGATCATGCCGCCCGTTCGGCGTCCGCCACGCTTTGCCTTACCGGCTGCTTGCGTTCGCGAAAGCGCACGCCCCGCGCCGTGGACGGTGCTGTAGAGTGCGAGCTTGCTCTCCTCCGAATCGACACCTTCCAAGATGACGCTGTCATCGCCCATAGAACCCCCGACGAACCCCTTTTGACCAGGGAACGCAGGAGTGGCACCCTTTCGGATGACCCAGTAATCGACGCCACCATGGTTTTCGCGCCAAGCGAAGTTGTGGTGGTTGTGGACTTCCTCCACGATCTTGGTTTTCAAGATTCGACAGACCTTTCCGCAAACCCAGTCACGCCCAGCGTAGGCATAGCGGCCGGCCAGTTCGAGAAGCTTCAGATACTGCTCGCCGAGGTCGCTCTTCTCGTGAATGAGCGTCGCCGGGACCCACATGCCATCCGTGCCGCCACCCTGCTTAATGAAGTGCGTGGCAATGGTATGACCGAGGCCGCGGGAGCCAAAGTGCACTCCCACCCAGACGCGATCCAACTCGTCGGTGAAGAGGTCCACGTAGTGGTTGCCGCTGCCGACGGTGCCAAGCTGCGACTCGAACTTCGCCTTGTTCTGACGGATCGGGTCCATCGACCAGGCGTCGTCCTCGAAGAGCTCGTGCTCGACCGATTCCTTGTTCTTTCGGCCGACACCAAAGCTGATCTTGTCAGCAATGTCGTCCATGACGCGGTGGATATTCTTTCGAAGCTCCACGCCGTCCATGTCGGTGAGCACCGCCTTGTTTCCGCATGCAATATCGTAGCCGACACCGCTCGGTGAGAGGTACTCACGGTAGGCCGCGACTCCGCCGATCGGCATGCTGTAGCCGACGTGGTGGTCGGCCATCAGTGCCACGTGCTCGGCGGAATCCGAGGCGATAGTCTTGATCTGCTTTAAGGCGCCCTCATCAACGGGCGACCCCCAAACAGGAACGTTTTCAATGATCTTCATGAGTTGTTTCCATAGGTTTGAACAAAAAAGCGCCGAGTTCTCTGGAAGAGCTCGGCGCGGGAGAGTGCAACAGTGAGTGTTGTTTGTTACTCGTGAATCCTGAGCCGTGCATACGCAAAATTCAGCGCTCTATCCAGAACGTTGGGGCATTGCGTATTGAGACTGATTTGTGGATTCACTGCTGTTGGCTCGCGGATTATCTCACCTAGGCGTTTGGTTTGTCAACCCCTTTAGTGGGCGGGCTCGATGCAATCGGTTCCGACATAAGGGACCAGTGGCTCGGGAATGATGATGCTGCCATCCTCCTGCTGGTAGGTTTCGAGCAGCGCTGAATAGAGCCTCGGCGTGGCGAGACCGGAGCCGTTGAGAATGTGGACAAACTCGGCTTTGGAGCCTTGTTCGCGGCGGAATCTGATCTTCGCGCGGCGGCTTTGATAGTCCTCAAAGTTGGTGCAGCTGGAGATCTCGAGGTATCGCCCGACGCCCGGGGACCAGACTTCCAGGTCGTAGCATTTGCAACCCTTGTCGCCCATGTCGCCCGCACACAGCAGGAGCACGCGGTAGTGCAGGCCAAGCGCTTGGAGCACGCTTTCGGCATCCTCTACCATCAGTTCCAGCTCTTCATAGCTCGTTTCTGGGAGTGAGAACTTGACCAATTCCACTTTGTCGAATTGGTGAATGCGCAGAAGGCCGCGAGTATCTTTGCCGGCGGAGCCCGCCTCGCGTCGGAAGCAAGCGCTATAGGCCGCCAGCTTCATCGGCAGTTGCCAATACTCAAGGATTTCATCCCGATACAGGTTCGTTACGGGCACTTCAGCGGTGGGGACCAGGAACAGTTCGTCGGCGTCGCAGCGGTAAAGATCCTCCTCGAACTTGGGCAGGTTCCCCGTACCAATGAGGCTCTCTCGATTCACCAGGTAGGGCGGGTAGACCTCATGGTAGCCCCGGGTTTGGGTCTGGTGGTCGATCATGAAGCTGATGAGCGCGCGCTGGAGGCGGGCCCCCCAGCCGGTATAGACCGGGAATCCGCTGCCCGTGATCTTTGCTCCTCGAGGGAAGTCCAGCATGCCTAGCCGCTCGCCGATCTCCCAGTGGGCTTCAGGTGCGAAAGAAAAAGTGGGCTGCTCGCCCCAATCTCGGGCCTCTACGTTGTCTTCCGGGGTCAAGCCGTCGGGCGTTGAATCGTGCGGCAGGTTCGGGAACTTGAGCTCAATGTCGTGGAGTTGCAGTTCGATCTCGCGCAGCTTGTGCTCACCCTCTTGAATCTGGCTTTTGCGGGTGCTGGCAGTGGCTTTAGCGGCTTCGGCTTCTTCTTTTTTCCCCTGGGCCATCAGCGCGCCGATGCTCTTACTAGCGGCATTGCTCTCGGCCTGCCACTCGTTTACCTGCACCTGAAGCGTGCGGAATTCTTGATCGACGAGCAAAAACTCGTCGATGGGTGCCTCGATGCCCTTGCGAGCAATTTTGGCGCGAACCACTTCGGGTTGGTTTCGGAGGAGTTGACGGTCGAGCATGCAATAGCAGTTGTACCCGCGCCGGGGCTACGAGCCGCGCTGCAGCGCCTCTTCCCAGGTTTTGCTGCTCGCCAGGATGAGCTCGTGACGAGGCGGCATTCCGCCGGCGTGGGTCACTGTGAAGCCGTTTACTTGATCGCCAACCGAGAGCACGTTGCCCACCAGGTGTTGTTGCCCGACGGTGAGCAGGAAGCTGCCGGCCAGTTGGACGAGGTCGTCCGGCACATCGCGCATCAGGTACTCCGGCCAGCCGAATTTGATCATGCCGTGCGTGAGCATCCCCTCGGCGGTAGGGCGAACCCGAATGTGCTCACGGACATCCACGCGCGGATCGAGGCGTGGGTCCTGCAGCACTTCTTCCGGCAGTCGGTAGCTGGTGGCCGCGGGGTCGGCGACCACACCCCCAGTCAGACTCGCGATGCGTTGCGCAAGCGCAAGCGCCAAATCCAGCGATGGATACACGGCTGGGTCATGCGATTCGAAGGTCATCTGAATGAGGTGCCAGGTCGCGCCGACCCGAAGCCGTACCTCTTCGCTAAACTCCAAAGCGAGCGGCGATTGTAAGAAGGGGTCGGGGCTGAATCTGGCCTCATCCACCGGCATGATCATGAGCCGAAGCACCGTCTTTTTGTCGGTGGAAGCAAAGGCGTAGATTCCGCGGCGCAGGGGCTGTTGATGATCATCTTTCTTGGCGTCCTTCAGCGGGGCCAACATGCCGGTGACCGCGCCACCTTCGCCCTTGGGATGGGCCACGTGATCCAGGATCGGAAGAGTGGGCTGTCCGCAGAGGATCGTCCAGTAGGCATCGGTCGTGATACCGAAGCCCGGGGTCTTGGCCGGGGAGAGGCGAAAAACCTCTTTCAGTGAATAGTTCAGGCCCTTAGGAATGCGCATGTTCGAGGTTGCTCTTTCGGTGAAGGACGCGTTGAACCCACCGCTCTGTTTCGCTGCCTTCGTAGTGGCTGATGTATTGGGCGCAGGCGATGAATGCGAACAGCGGGATGTTCATTCGCCATTCGATCATGCCGTGCAACGCAAGCCCGCCCAGCAGCACCCATTTTCGATACGGCTTTGCAAAAACAAGCGTCGCCAAACCGATCTCGACGATCAGCGTTCCGTAAGTCGCGATCTGAATGAACGGAGTGGTATCGAGAAAAGGTGGTACGGGGAACCGCGTGAACTCGGCGAGCCGTGTCGGGTACCAGGCGGCGGTGCCGTTTTGCCAAAGTTCGCCGTAGGCTTTGTGGATCACGGTGGTGGCGTACATGATGGCCATCTGGATCTGCACCATGCGCTGCGGCCATAGACTGACCTCAGGCACTGGCCCCTTTTGGTTGCGTGCATCGAGCGAGTACATGAGCCCACATGGCGAGACGGCGAGCGCGAATAAGCTCATTCGGAGCAGTGTGTCGCCGCTATGCAGGATGACCGGGTTTCGGTGGTGGAAGGCCACCAAACAGATGAACAGCACCACCGTCGCAAACCGGGTTTTGTAGCCAAGAATGGTCATGACGGCGACCAATCCCATCACCCACCATGCGCCTTGCGCAAGTGCGTCGGAAGGGAATACGGTGAAGGGGTCGATGCGCAGGAGTTCGCCGGCCCAGCGGCGCGTGAGTTCGCGGTTGACGAACCCACTTTCGGTGAACCACTCGGCGTAAAACGGAGTGAGCAGCAGCCAGTTCATCAGGGCCAGCGTGCCGATGAGGATGCGATAGACCGCAAGCGTGGCGGGCGATCCATAGCCGAAAAACCAATCGTTCAATCGTGCCATCATCGCTGCAAACTCCAGCCCTTATCGAGCGCCAGGCGTTGCTGATCGACCACGAGCACGTAGAGCGCTTCAGGAATGTACTTGTCCACATCCGGGTCTTTGCCAGGCGGGCCGACTTTGCGCATGTGCAGCAGCAGCGTGACTTTCACGGGCGGATTACGCGAGTCTTTGGCGTTTTGGAGTGCCAGGCGATACGCAGCGGCGGGCCACAAAAACTGGTTTTCGCGCGAGTGCAGGCGCTCCGTGAATTTTCGGTATCGCTCGAAGCCCATTTTTTCCCACATAGGCAGCTTGGCTATGCGCGGGAAATTGCCCTCGCTCACACTCCCATCCGCAAACTGGATCACCCCATCCACGTAGTAATCCACGCTCAGCGGGTTCGGCGCAAACATGTCCCAATACTGCCAGAGCCCGGTGCGCACCGTGTAGTTGCTCAGGAAGCTCTCGCGCACCAATTTGTCGTTGGTGATCCAAACCTGGTCGAGGCCCTTGGCTGGCACGGTGCCCGACCGCACGGCTGGGTCCGAAAGCGGCATGCTCCACGCGATCATCATGAACACGTGGAAGAAAAACCAGATTTTGAGGGCCAAATGGACGCCTTTCTTTTTGGGCGCGCTTTCGTTCATGGGTCGGTTTTGTGACTCGTTATAGGACTCGTTTCAGGGATTCAACATTGGCGAGCAGCGGCGTGAGCTTGTCGCGCACGGCTTGCCGATCAATCACGAGCGTGCGCTCTTCGGCGTAGGGTGCTTCGAAAAGAACGTCTTCAAGCATTCGCTCCATGACGGTGTGGAGCCGACGGGCGCCGATGTTTTCGATGCGCTGATTGGCTTCACGGGCAAAATGCGCGAGCTCCAGGATGGCGTCATCGGTAAGTGCTAACTGCACACCGTCCACCGCCAGAAGCTGCTGGTACTGTTTGGTGAGCGCGTTGCGCGGCTCGCGCAGAATCCGTACGAAGTCCTCCTCCCCAAGGCTTTCCAGTTCTACGCGGATGGGTAGTCGGCCCTGAAGCTCGGGGATGAGGTCGCTCGGCTTGGCCATGTGGAAGGCTCCGGCAGCGATGAACAAGATGTGGTCGGTGCGGACGGGACCGAACTTGGTCGCGACCGTCGAACCCTCAATCACCGGAAGGAGGTCGCGCTGCACGCCCTCGCGGCTCACATCGGGACCCGAGCCTCCCTTGCTCTGAATCGCCACTTTGTCGATCTCGTCGATGAACACGATGCCGGTTTGTTCGGTGCGCTCGATGGCTTCGCGGTTGAGCGTGCCCGAGTCCATCATTTGTTTCGATTCCGATTCGATGAGGATTGGCAAGGCGTCGGCCACGCGGGCTTGTCGGAAGGCACGTCGCGTACCACCAAACGGGCTGTTGGGACCCATCATATCGAGTCCCATCTCTTCCATTCCTTGCGGCGTGAAGACCTGCAGGAACTGAGTGCCTTGCTCCTCGGTCTCGATTTCTACAAGCACTTCTTGGTGTTGCCCGGCTTCGATTTCGGCCTGGATTTGCAGGGTTCGAGCCTCCCGCTCACGGGCCTTTTCTTCGAATTTGCGTTGCTGTTCGATCCACGATTCGGTATCCAGCGGATCGCTGCCAAGCTCGTAGCCGGTATCCGGTTCCATGCGGTCCAGCACCATGCCCGCGAGCTTTTGGAGCGCGGATGCACGTGCGGCGGGTTCGATGAGCTCCGCCCGCTCCTTTTCGACGAGCCGCACGGCGTTGGCAGCCAGATCGCGAATGATGCTGTCCACGTCGCGGCCCACATATCCGACTTCGGTGAACTTGGTCGCTTCGACCTTAATGAACGGTGCCCGGGCGAGCTGGGCGAGTCGGCGCGCGATCTCGGTTTTGCCGACCCCAGTCGGGCCGATCATGAGGATGTTTTTGGGCAGAACGTCGTTGCGAATGCTCTCGGGGAGGCTCAGCCGTCGGTAGCGATTTCGCAAGGCGACGGCGACCGCACGCTTGGCGGCCTTTTGGCCAATGATGTATTCGTCGAGTTCGGCGACGATCTGGGCAGGCGTCAGGTCCTCGATCGGGAGAGCATTCACGATCAGAATGTACCCGTGGTGGCTGGGTATCTTCCTTGAGTTCCATGCTTCCCCTTTATCCGCTTTTCGTTCTGTCCGCTTTGGCCCAGCCCGCGCAAGAGCCGCTGAACGAGCATTACCAGGCGCTGGGCCTTGGGGTTTTGTGGAGTCTGCCAGTTTTGGGGTCGCAAGATGAGCGCGCTGGTTTCGTGATTTCTTACCAAGCCACTCGGCCCGAGAAGCGATTGACGCTCTTCAATCGCTCGCTCAAACTCTCGCTTGAAACACACCTGAGCTACACCTACGGCGGGGGTTGGCGTTTGCAGCCCCGCGATCAGTCGCTCTCGTTGGGGGTACTGGCCATGGGAAGATACGAGAACATTGGCCCGAGTCGGAGGGGCTTTTATGTTGAAGCCGGTTGGGGTCTTCACTACTCCTCGCGGCGAACATGGGACTTGAACACCCTGCTCAATAGCACCCCAACCTTCGGCGTGGGAGTCCTTTTTCCCTATCGAGTGTCTTCGGTCGGCTCGATCGGGCTTCGGCTCATGCACATTTCAAATGCTGGTACCGTGGGGAGCAACCAAGGCCAGAACCAGCTCATTGTTTTCAGCACGTTTCGAATCTAACCAACTACCGCACGCACAATGAAACTTTCTGAGAACCTCGACCAAGTGTTTCTTTCGCAGAGCGGCGAGCTGACCATCAAGGATATTTTGGAGCGGAGCGAGCACCGCGGCTTTGCGTTCCTGCTCGTCATTTTTTCGCTCCCCATCGCCTTGCCATTCACGCCGCCGGGGTTCTCTACGGTGTTCGCGGTCCTCATTGCGTTGGTGGCGGTGCAGATGATGGCGCGGCGCGAGCAGCCGTGGTTTCCGGCGTGGGTGATGACCCGAAAAGTGAAAACGGGCGATTCTCGGTTTGTTCGCACGATGCACAAATGGGCCAGCTTTTTTGAGCGATTCTTGCGGCCGCGCATGACGTGGCTCTACCGCCCAGTGATGTTCCAGGTCCTCTTGGGGCCGACGATCCTTTTGGCAGCGGCGGCCATGTCGTTGCCATTTCCGGGAACGAATTCTGCGCCCGCGCTGGCCGTAAGTCTGATTGCTCTGGGACTGCTGGAAGAGGACGGCTTGTTTGGACTCGTTGGTTTGCTGCTTGCAATGATGGGCTTGGCCCTCGCCATTTGGGTTGTTGTGATGATCCGGCTCCATGGCCCCGAGGGGCTTGAGATGATTAAGCGGACGCTCGGGCGGTCTTAGTGCGACGGTTGGTGGGACCGGAAACGTATGAAATGGCAATGAGCGCCGAGACCCCTATTTTGCCGACCACGACGCACCGAGCGAGGAGCCTCGACGTGCTGCGCGGCATCGCCATCCTCGGCATTCTTCTCGCCAATATCTGGGGGTTTAGCGATCCAAGCTTGGTTGAAATGCTTGGAATCAAGGTGGAATACACGGCCCTTGAAACCCAAATCCAGGCTTGGACGGGTTTCTTGGTGAGCGGCAAATTCCGGAGTCTGCTATGCCTTCTGTTTGGCGCGGGTCTGTGTCTTCACCTCACCAAGCGTGTCAATGCTCAGCAGCCCATTGGCCGCGCGTATCGGCGCTATTTTTTGCTCGGGTTCATCGGTGCTCTCCATGGCATCTTCATTTGGTGGGGCGACATTCTGTTTTCATATGCATGCGCGGCACTGCTCGTCATTGCGATGCTAGCAGGGACCCAGCGAGAAAAAATGAGCCGACTCTTGAAAGGCTGGGTATTAGCCGCAGTCGCGGCTGGTCTTGCCATGATGCTGTTGTCTAGCGGACCAGGGATGAGCATGAAGGACCTCGGAGACTTTGCGACGTACGTTTCGCCCTCAGCGGAGACTCGCGTATTTGGGGCAGGCTTCTATGGCGAACAGCTGATCTATCGAGCCATTTTCTTTTTTGGGATGGCTGTTAGCCTCTTGATGCTCCTTCCAACCCTCATCGCTCTTTTTCTTACTGGATTCATGCTGGCGGATAAGGGTGCCTTCACCGATCCTGAATCTCACCGGCAGCTCTGGCAAAAGCTCCAACGGATCGGCCTTGGCGTGGGAATTCCGCTCAATGCGCTTTCACTTTGGGTCACCCCGACCGCATTTGGGACTGGCTACCATGTCTTTATCGAGATGATCGCTGCACCGATCTTGTCGATTGGAATCCTGGCGACGCTGATGCTGGCGTGCGCTTGCGGAGTTCCGCGCTGGCTCTCGCCCATCGAAAACGTAGGGAAATTGGCGCTCACCAATTATCTGCTCCAGAGCGTGATTTGCACCACGATTTATTACAGTTACGGCGGCAGGCTCTTTGGCAAGCTGGAGCCGGCGCAAGACCTGGCGATTGTCGTTTGCGTGTGGGGCGCGAACTTACTGTTTTCGGCGGTTTGGCTGAGGTACTTCGCGGTTGGGCCGGTCGAGGCGTGGTGGCGGTCGATGGCTGAGCGCTCGCCGATCCGGATGCGCCGCGAAGCAGCCCAACAAGCCACCTGAGCCTGCCAGCGGTACACTGCGGATTCGATGCCGGAACTCCTCTTTGAACTGGGTTGTGAGGAATTGCCCGCCCATGCTGTGGCCTCCACCGTTCAGCAACTGCGCGCACAAATCACCGAGCGACTGACCGCTGCCAACATCGCTTACGGCGATTCGCAGGTTTTCGCCACGCCGCGCCGGCTGATCGTTTCGGTGGCGGGAGTGGAGGAGCGGCAACCTGATCAGCAAAAGGAAGTGCGCGGCCCGGCGGTGAAGGCCGCTTATGGGGCCGACGGCGCGCCAAGCGGCGCCCTGCAGGGGTTTTGCCGCTCACAGGGCGTGGCCGCGGAATCCGTCCGCGTCGAGGGCGACTACGTTTGGATTCTGAAGGAGATTGCTGGGCGACCCACGCACGACGTGCTGATGGAGCTGCTGCCGGATTCGGTCCGCGCGCTGACCTTCGATAAGACCATGCGCTGGGGGAGCGCCCGCATGCGGTTCGCGCGACCGATTCGGTGGATGCTGGCGGCTTTTGACGGCGCGGTTGTTCCGTTCGACATTGAAGGTGTCGCGAGCGGTCTGCAAAGCAGGGGGCACCGATTCGAGTACCCAGAAGAATTTGAAGCAACGAGCTTGGAGCAGCTCCTGCGCGAGCTGCGCGCGCGCAATGTGGAGCCAGATGCGGAAGTGCGTCGCTCACGGATCGTCGACGGTGCCCGCGCCGTGACCCAAAACCAGCCGGAGATGACCGAGGCTCTGATCGAAGAAAATGTCTATCTGACGGAGTGGCCGCAAGCGCTTTTGGGCGAATTCCTGCCCGGCTACCTGGAGCTGCCCGAGCCTGTGCTGGTGACCGCGATGGCCAAGCACGAGCGATTCTTCCCGGTTCGCGGTGCCGATGGCGCGCTGACCAATCACTTTGTGAGCATCCGGAACGGCGGCGACGAGGCGACCGTTCGGCGCGGCAATGCCTGGGTACTGAGTGCTCGGTTTAACGACGCGAAGTTCTTTTTCGATGAGGACCGCCGCCGTACGATGGAGGACTTTCTGGCTGCAACCGAGCGCATGACTTTTCAGGAGAAGCTCGGTTCGGTGCGAGCACGGGCCGACCGTCTAGCGTCGCTTTGTGCCGAGATCGCTCCGAACCACGCCGATACTTCGCGCCAAGCGGGGCTTTTCGCCAAGGCGGATCTGGCGAGTGGATTGGTGAGCGAGCTCGCCTCGCTGCAGGGCATTGTGGGCGGTGTCTATGCCGAACGCGCGGGCTGGCCAGCCGAGGTCTGTCATGCCCTACGAACCCAATACGATCTGGGCAAAGTCACCGCCGATCAGCCAGTGAGCCTGGCCCTCTTTGTGGCTGACCAAGTGGATAAGCTCGCGGGCTATCTGGGGCAAGGGCTGGTGCCGAGTGGCAGCAGCGACCCGTATGGTCTCCGCCGCGCCGCCACGGTCCTGATCGAAGCGGAATGGCTCGCGAGCCGCTCCCTCGGTCTGCACGGGTTGCTGGAATCAGCCCTGAAGCTATACCGCTCGCAGGGGGTGGAGCTGGACTCGGACAAGGCGATTGCCAAAACGGAGGAAATCATGGCGAGCCGCTACGGCGTGCTGATGCCGGAGGCGAGGTACGACCTCCTGGAGGCCGCGATGGGTTTGGAAGTCGGGTATTCGGCGATGGATGCGCACGGGATCAGGGAGCGGCTAGCCAAGGTCACGGCGCTTGCCCAGGACCCGCTGCTGGTCCAAACCGCCTCGCGACCGCTGAACATCCTTTCGGCGGCCAAGAAGAAGGGAATTGAGCCTACCGCGACGCTGGTCGTGAGTGATCTGGAGAGCGAGCCTGGCGCGGACCTGGCGACGAAGCTGCGCGAGGGCGTAGGGCCGCAAGAGCTGGTTCAGCCGATCAATGCCTTTTTCGATCAGACCATGATCATGGCGGAGGACGAACGCGTGCGCGGCGCACGCCTTGCGCTGGTGGCCGAGGTGGCGCAAGTCTTGACCCAAGCAGGCGACTGGACCAAAATTGTTGTCGATGGCTAGTTCTCTCGAAGCAGCGGTCGAGTTTTTGCAAACCGAAGTGCGGCCACATGCGGCCCGCATCGACCACGATGTGAGCGCTCTGGCCCAGGCGCTGAACGGCCTTTGCGCCCGGGAATGGATGGCGCTGAGGCGGCCCGCCGACTACGGCGGACCTGACTGGAGCGAAGAGGATTTCCGGGCGTTTCAAGAAGAAGTTGCCCGGGTTAGTGGCGCACT
>JALHPH010000001.1 GCA_022842565.1 Fimbriimonadaceae bacterium | reverse complement strand
GCAGAAGTGGCATCGCTCTTGGCCCCAAAATCAAGCGGCTGGCCCACATCAAAGCCATGTGCGCGAGTGCGCACGTGAGCAATCTTCGCTTGCGACCGTCCGACCCGGACGGTCCAGCGAGGGTTCATGTGAAGTGCCTCGCCGGTGATTGCATGCTGCCAGCTTACCTAGGCGCTGACGACTTTCGGCGTGCCCCGCTTGTACCGGCCGCGCGCATCAATAATGAGCGGAGCGACCCTCAGCAGCAGCTCATAATCAAATGCATCGTGGTCCGTCGCGATGAGCGCGCAATCGAACTGGCTGAGCGTGGCTTCGTCGAATGGCACCGAGCTCAGATTGAAACTGTGCTCTCGCATGACCGGGAACTTTGGGAAATGAGGATCGGTGTAAGCGATCTCCGCGCCATAGCTTTGGAGAAGCTCCATGATTTCGCAAGACGGCGATTCGCGTGCGTCATCAATGTTCTTTTTGTACGCAATACCGAGGACCAAGATCTTCGATCCTTTCAGGGATTTGCCTTGGGTATTCAGGCCCTCAATGGTCTTATGAAGCACGTAGTCGGGCATGTCGTGGTTGACCTGACCCGCTAATTCAATAAAGCGTGTATTGACGCCAAACTCTTTGGCTTTCCAAGTAAGGTAGAAGGGGTCGATGGGAATACAGTGCCCGCCAAGTCCGGGACCGGGATAAAACGGAGTAAAACCGAACGGTTTGGTAGCCGCCGCGCGGATGACTTCCCATATATCGATACCCATTCGATCAGTGACGATCTTCATTTCGTTCACCAATCCGATGTTTACGGCTCGGTAGATGTTTTCGAGAAGCTTAGCGGTTTCTGCAACCTCGCAGGAAGACACTTCGTGGATGTTATCGACAACTTGGTTGTAGAGTTTCTTCGCAAGTTCGAGACAGTTGGCGGTGTGTCCTCCGACGACTTTTGCGATGGTTTTGGTCTCGAAATTCGGGTTGCCTGGGTCCTCGCGCTCGGGCGAATAAGCGACAAAAATATCTTCGCCGACCGTAAATCCCTTTTCTTGAACTGGGGTCACGACGGTCTCGAAAGTCGTGCCAGGATAGGTCGTGCTTTCCAGAGAGATCAGCTGCCCTTTGCGGATGTGGGGTAGCAGACTGTCCATGGTATTGGTGATAAAGCTGATATCCGGTTCCATGTGCTTACCTAGCGGGGTCGGGACACAGAGGATGAGGCAGTCCGGAACGGCTGCTTCAGAATAGTCGGAAGTCACATGTAGGCGACCGGTTTCAACTGCCTTCCTCACTCGCTCTTCTCCGATATGCTTGATATAGGTGTGACCGGCTCTTAACTGCTCAATCTTGGTAGGGTCAATGTCGAGGCCTGTCACGGTGAAGCCTGCTTCAATGGCCGTGAGAGCCAGTGGCAATCCTACATAGCCCAGGCCGACAATGCCGATGTTGTATTCCCGCTGATCGATCTTCTGAATGAGTGCGTCTACCATGTTAAGTTATGCCTTTGTGAAATCGCTATGTTGCAACCAGTTTTCTAAACGATAGTGTTTGTGCCAATTAAAACGCTTTACTTCCAATCCAAGCAATAGATGGATGCCGTAGGAGATATAGTACCACTGCTTGAGGCGGTTCATGATCCGAAGTCCCACGGGTGCGAGCAGGGCGATTCCAATCCGCCTGGCCACCGACGGTTGGACCTCCAGGCACTTCTTGAGGTACCCAAGCGCGTCCGGAAGCGTGCTGTCACGGGCTTGTTTTCGGGCGCACCACAGGTAATTTGAAGCGATGATGTGGGTGTGGCGCGGAGTCAGGCGTCCATCCTTTCGCATTTCGCCATAGATGTAATCTGTGATCTCCACGACATCACGGATCCAGCCGGGTCGGCTTCCGCCGCTGATACGAGGTCCAGCGTGGTCGCGAGCATAGACCAGAACTTCGGGAATAAAGCGAACGCGATGGCCATGGTATGCCGCGCGCAAGTGAAAATCGACATCCTGGCTCGATTTGACTTCCAATCGCCACCCGCCCATTTTTTGGATGAATTCCTTGCGCCACACGCCGCCTAGAGTCGACCACAATACGTCTTGCTCCAGGAAGCTTGTCAGGGGATCGTGGAGGACCACACGGTTCCAAACAAAGGGACCATCACCTGGCTTTTGCATGAACCACGCGGTCTGAGCAATTGAGCCATCCAGCTGGTGATCCAGAGCGAAGGACTCCATCTGTTTCGCCAGGAACTCCGGGTGAAGAAGGTCATCGGAGTCAAGGTACATGACGTACTCGCCACTCGCGAGCTCAGTCCCTTTGTTGCGGGCTGCTTGGGCTCCGGCGTTTTGTTGGAGGTGGTACCGGACACGCGGTTCTTCAGAAAATGCGGCGCTGACCACGGCCTGCGTGTGATCTGTTGAACCATCATCCACGATGAGAACTTCGAAGTCCGCGTAGGATTGCGCCAATACAGAATGCACGGTCTCTTCGATGAGCCCAGCCCGGTTATAGGTTGGGATGATGACGGTGACTCTCATGATTCTGAACGCACTACTTTTTGAGGCGAATCGGGCGCCTCTATGGATATTGGCGTTGTCACGTTAAATTTCAAGTGCGAAAAGGAGCCGGTGGTCACTTCAACCCGAGGTGCGGGGAAGTTTGGTGGGCCTGACTGGATTCGAACCAGTGACCTCACCCTTATCAGGGGTGCGCTCTAACCAACTGAGCTACAAGCCCGGCTTGCTATTGATACCCGATCCCAACTTCGTGCGTCTATGGGGAGAAGGCAAGAAACTGGGCAGAGGGATATACTGCCCGGTAATCGACCTGGAAGTTGAACCGATGACGAAGTTTCACTTGTTCACCGCAGCACTCATTTCGCTGACGACGCTGATGAGCGCGCAAGCGCGAGCCGAATTTACGGGGGCCGCGCCGCTCTCGTGGCGATGGGTCCAACCGACCTCCGTTCCTCCTGGACCACCCCTGGTCATCGGAAACGTTGTTTACACAGCCGTCGGCCGCCGCGTTTATGCGCTCGATCGTGCGACTGGAAACCAACTCTGGCGATTCCCTTCGGGCGAACCGAACGCGGCCAATTTCCAATCGGGCGTTGTTCTGACCGGTGACCTCATCATTGCCGCGACCAGCGACCGAAACGTTTTCGCAATCGACGCGAAGACTGGAAAGCAGCGCTGGCAGTATTTGGGAGATCAGTCGTTGCTCGGTGCTCCCGTCGCGGCGGGCAACACCCTGGTACTGCCACAGGCAGACAGCTCGCTGCTCGCGCTGAACTTGGAGGACGGTACGCCGTTTTGGACGAACTCCGTCCGAATCTTTAGCGGAATCCGTGGCAGCATCTTTTCTTATGGCACCGCGGTCATGGTTTTCGACCAGACGAACAAGCTGTACTCTATCGACTCCGCCAGCAAACGCACCAACTGGGAGATCACCTTCACCGAACTTGCGGGCAATGTCACCGCGACACTGTTCGACAACACGGCTTACATCGCCAGCGGCAGCTACGTGGTAGGTTTGAACCCAGCCAATGGTAAGCGCGCGGGTCAACCGATCAACTTCAATGAGCCGATTGCTTTTTCGCCGGCAGTGACCATGGAATCGGTCGCTGTGGTGACGACGCAAGGCAAGCTCATCATCGCAGACCGCCTGAACCCCCGCAAGATCCAGCGGTTCGACCTGGGTGCCTTACCGGTGTCTGGCCCGACTGCGGTTGGCAAGTACATCGGCGTCAACATCGCCAATGGCTCCATGCTGGTCATCGATCCGGCGACTGGAAAGACCGTTTGGAACTACATTCTGCGCCCAGCGACCAAGGCGGTCGCTCCTGAAGCCGGGGGCCAAAAGCCACCGAACTTCATGACTGCCGTCGGTGGACCCATGATGGCCGGAAACACCCTGCTGCTCACCTCGCGCGATGGCAGTCTGCTGGCTTTCGACAACGTCACCGGAGTCGACCTCACCCCGCCGGATGTCAGCTTGCTCTTCCCATTTGCCGGTTCGGAAATGAACCCGCGGTATGGAAAGACCCAGGGCGAGCAACGAACCCTAGGCGAGTACGTGACGGTGTTCTTTGAGCTTGATGACCCAGGCAGCGGCTTGGACCTGGGATCGGTGAAAGTCACCGCCAACGGTCGACCGCTGAAGATCATCACCAGCCGCGAAGGTTACGCCATTGTGCGCTTGGAAGAATCGGAGAATCGCTTTGCCGCCAATGGCCGTGTCGTCTTCGAGGTGATGGCGAAGGACTGGATGGGCAACGAATCGAAGGTACCGTACACGATCACTTTTGATGCATCGGTCCCGCCAATGGACGCGCCGAGTTCGGCCCCGAGCAATTCGGGCGGTGCGGGAGCAGGCGGCGGACGCCCCGGTCGCGACGGCTAGACTCCTTATTCAAGCACGCGTGAGTTCACTGAGCCCGGTTTTCTGGCAGCATCTTCTTTCGATGGAAATGCCAGCGCACCGGGCTCAGCGCTTGGTGGAGTACGTGCGCGAGAGCGGCTTAGACCCAATTTTCGCGCTGGGCCGTGCGCCGATGTCCACCGATGCAGAAAGGCGCAGGCTCCAAGCCGTCAACATGGTCGCCTATGAAAAAGCGATGCGTGAGGGATCGCATTTGCTCTCCGGTGAAGAATCAGAGGGTACCGAATTCAGGTTTTCACTGGCGACCCCGGCTCTGTTTGCTTCGGGAAGTCTGGAAGCCCTTCGCGGTCCGACGGTCGGCATCGTTGGAACCCGGAGCCCCTCCACGTACGGCAAGGCGATTGCTCAGAAGTTTGCCGAGACACTGGCCAGGCAGGGCATCAGCATTGTCAGTGGCGGCGCACTGGGAATCGATGCTTGCGCCCACGAAGGCGCGCTTCTGGGTGGTGGCCGCACGGTCGCCGTCTTGGCCGGCGGCCTCGATGAGCCGTACCCAGCCATGAACCGACCGCTATTCAACCGCATGGTCACCGGCGGCGGATGCCTGGTCAGCCAATTCGCGATGGGCACCCGGTGCAAGGATTACATGTTCCGGATTCGGAACGGCACAATTGCGGCGATGTCCGACGTCGTGCTTCTGATCGAGGTGCCGGAGCGTTCGGGCGCGCTCATCACAGCCGGCGCAGCTGCCGAATTCAACAAGCCCGTTCTGGTCGTGCCGGGGAACATCACCCACCCTGGGTACCGCGGTTCGCATGCGCTCATCCGCGATGGCGCGACCCTCGTGGCCCATCCCGATCAGGTGCTGGAAGCTCTTGGTTTGGAGCCCGTAGCCGCCGAGGAGGCCGAGTTGAACGACCCGGCGCAAATCCAGATTCTCGAGATCCTGGCGACGGAGTGCCTGGGTCCGGAACAACTGATCGAGCGCACCGGATTGGCGTCGGCTGATGTGATGGTGCACCTGACCGAAATGGAGCTGGCCGGGCTCATCTTTCGCGACGGGATGGGGTATGCCAAGCAGTGATGGACGGCGTGTATACGATGTTGGGCCTGGAAGGGTACGGAAGCTACCGATACGAGGACGGGGCTTTCTCCCGCGTTCACGAATCGCCGCGAGGCGTACTCACACCCGGATTGATCGACCTTCACATCCACGGTGCTTTTGGCGTGGACTGGATGTCAGCCGACGCGCGGGACATGGTCTACCTGGCCGAGAGGCTTGCCGCCGAAGGGTATGAGGCGTTCTTGCCGACCACCATCACCGGACCCGCGGATGCGATCCGGTCGGCGCTCAAGCAATTGCCCGATCACCCCATGATGCCTGGCTTCCACCTGGAGGGCCCGTTCCTCTCGCCAGAGTTCCCTGGCGCGCAGCCGCCCGAGCATATCGCCGATATCCCGTATGGCGATAGCGAATGGGATGACATTTTGGACGACCCGCGCTTACGGATCGTCACGCTGGCTCCCGAGCGGCCTCATGCGCTTGAAATGATCCTGCGGCTACAAACGCGAGGCGTGATTGTGAGCATTGGCCATACCAACGCCACCTACGAGGAGGCCCGTCGCGGATTTGAATTCGGGGCAACCCACACCACGCACACGTTCAATGCGATGCGGGGGCTTCACCATCGTGAGGCGGGCACGGTTGGCTACGCGCTGCACCAACCCGGCTTGCGCTGCGAGCTGATCTATGACCGGCTGCATGTGGTGCGCGATGCCGCCGCTCTTCTTTTGAAGATCAAGCCATTGGACGGCGTGATCGCGGTAAGCGACAGCACCGCCGCCACCGGCCTGCCCAAAGGGACGGCGCTCACGATGTGGGGGCATCCGGTGGATGTGGGCAAGCGCGAAGTGCGATTAAAGAGCAATGGCGCGCTTGCGGGCAGCGCCATCACGTTGGCTGACGCCTTCCGCAACTTGGCTGAGGACTTCGGTCCCGAATGCGCGATCAGAGCTTGCTGTCATAATCCTCGATTGGCGCTGAGGTCTCATATTAATGCCCGTCGGTACGTGCTTTGGGATGATCAGTGGCAAGTAGTTGAGTTGTTCGATGCGAGTGCTCTCTAAGCAACCTCTGGTCCCCCACTAATGAATTTTGGAAAGCTAAAAGAGGCTGTTTTTGGCAAGCCGATTGCGTCGAAACACGCCCATCAAGAGCGACTTCCCAAGCGGGTTGCGCTCCCGGTTTTCGCATCGGACGCGCTTTCGTCCACGGCGTATGCCACCGAAGAGATCATGCGGACGTTTCTGCATGTCTCGCCCAAGTTTATGGCGGGCGGTATCTCGATGTCGCTGGGCTATGCGTTCCTGAGTCAAACGTTTAACATCGCGATCCTGATTTGTATCCTGATCGTCATCGTTTCGCTCAGCTATTCGCAGACCATCAAGGCTTACCCCGGTGGCGGCGGATCGTATACGGTCGCGAAAGAGAACCTGGGCACTTGGCCGGGTCGCTTGGCCGGTGCTTCGCTGCTCATCGACTACATCTTGACCGTGGCGGTGTCGGTCTCGGCTGGTGTGTTGGCGCTGATTTCGTTCAATACCCAGTTGCAGCCGTACGTTTTACATCTCAACTGTTTTTTCATCCTGCTCATCACCATCGCCAACCTTCGAGGCGCGAAGGAGAGCGGCGCGCTGTTCAGCATCCCGACGTATACGTTCGTCCTGCTCTTTGGCACGCTGATCGTGTACGGAACCTTCTTTGCAGCCGGCCACCCAGCCCCACCCGAGGTTGCGCTGGCAACCGAGGAACTTAAGCGAGTTGCTCCAAACCCGACTGAACTGATAGGTTGGGCCTGGATTCTGATTGGGTTCAAGGCGTTCTCCTCTGGTTGTACGGCTCTCACCGGCATCGAAGCCATCTCAAACGGCACTCAGGCGTTCAAAGAGCCGGTATCACGTAACGCTGCCATCACACTGTGGTGGATGGCCGGCATCCTGTCTTTCCTCTTCGTGGGCGGTAGCTACCTCGCCGAGAAGTTCCACATCATCCCGATGGAGTTTGGCGAACCCGGTTTCAAGACCGTGGTCGCAATGATCACGCAAGCGACCTTTCCGCAGAACACGAGCTTTGGCGTGGGCTACTTCACCGCCATGCAGTTCGCCACGGCGGGCATCTTGATTTTGGCTGCTAACACGGCCTATGCCGACTTTCCACGGCTCGCCAGCATCATCGCGCGTGACAACTACCTGCCGCGGCAATTGGCCGTCGTCGGCGACCGATTGGTGTACCAAAACGGCATCATCATCCTTGCGGTCACGTCGTGCCTCCTTATTGTGAAGTTCGGCGGCGATACTTCCAAGCTCATCCCGCTTTACGCCATTGGCGTTTTTGCTTCCTTCACCCTCAGCCAGTTCGGCATGGTGGTTCACCAACGCAAGGATAAGAAGTCGCTGGCCACTCAAGCAGTGAGTTTCTTCGGCGGAACAATCACTCTGATCATCACAGTCGTCATTGCGGTAAGCAAATGGACAGCCGGCGCATGGGTGGTTTTCATTGCTGTGCCGCTCGTGCTCAGTATGATGCTCGCCATTCAGCGGCACTACCGCTATCTGGCCCGAGAACTTGAAATTACGCCGGAAGACAAGGTTCTGCCGGCTCGCACGGTGACGCTGCTCTTGGTCCCGCGAGTTCACCGTGGCATCCTGAACGCGATCTCCTATGCCCGCGCGCTGAGCGAAGACGTACGCGCCCTGCACGTGACCATCGACCCCAAGACGGTGGCGAAAGTGAAGGAGGACTGGGTGAAGCACGGACAAGAAATGCCGTTAGTGATCCTAGAGAGCCCTTACCGCTCGCTGGTCGGCCCCATCATCGATTACGTGGAGCAAACACTCTCAGAGGACCCTGAGGTGTTCGTAACCGTGATCGTGCCGGAGTCCGTTCCCCGAAGGCTGTGGCATCGATTGCTGCACACAAATGCCGCCATCCCGCTGAAGGCTGCGCTTGGCGCTCGCAAACGCGTGGTGATTACCAACGTGAGGCACTACTTAAAATGATTGTTGAATCTTACGAAGACGTTGTCCTGCTTTCTGGAGCATTGGTCAACAACCAGTGGAGCACGCTCCACACCGCGCTCTCGCTGCAGTTGCAGCGCCACCCCGAGGGAGTGGTGATCGATTGTAGCGGTCTCTCTGAAATGAATGAGGCGGGTGCCGACACCTTCTATCACGTCATGCAGTTCTTGGCTCACCACGATGCCCGAGTGATTGTGGCCGCGCTGCCCAAGCCGCTTCTGGAGATCGTGAAGAACGTGCCGGATGTGCGCTCGCAGCTGCCGATGGCTCCGACGCTGGAAGAAGCCCGGAACTCGCTCTACTTACTCACCGACGGCGAAAGCGCGAAAGAGGACCACAAGGCCAGCAAACACAAGTACGAGAAGCACTTACTGGTTTGCCTTTCGGGCACGCGGTGCGATCAGTACCTGCTGGAGACCGCCGTGCAACTGGCCGAGGGCCTGAGCACCCAAGTCCACCTGCTGTATCCTATCACGGTGCCGCGCGAGATGCCGATCAATGCGCCGTTGCCGGCCATCGAAGCCGAGGCAAAGAACTCACTTGAGAAGGCAGAGGGCATCATGATTCAGAAGCGCGTGGCGCACTCCATGCGAGTGGCTCGAGGTCGTGACTCGGCGGCCGCAGTGCTGTCCGCCATCGAGGAAGTACCCGCCGACTACGTGCTCTTCGGTCTGCCGCAAGAGGACGAGGGCGACCCAGGCAAGCTGGTCAGCGCCGCCATGAGCAAGCTGAGCCAAGAGCTCATTTTTGTTCGGGCTCCGAAAGCTTAAAGGACCTCTTCACCAAGCTTGAGCAGCGTGGCCCATCGGTCGCGTAGGTCGCTTAGTAGGGGCAAGTGAGCGCGGGCTTGGGTCACGCGGTTTCGGTCCACGTCCGCCAAAAGGATGTGCTCTTCTTGCGTAGGGCTAGTCGCCAGCTCAACGCCCTCTGGGTCAAAAATGCAGCCGCCACCTGCGAAACCCTTGCCGCCCTCAAAGCCAAGCAGCATTGAACTCGCCACATACACGCCGTGCTCTTCGGCAATGGCGCGCAACAGTCGGGCGTAACGCTCGACATTCGCCGGTTCATGTTGCTGAAAACCACGCGCGGGCGAGGCTATCGGCACATAGAGGATTTCGGCCCCGCGCAGCGCTGCGAGCATGGGCAGGATCGAGTGCCAGACATCCTCGCAGATGAGGATGCTGGCGGTGCCAAAGCGCGTCTCAAAGACCGCGACTTCATTGCCCGGGGCTACAAAGCGATTCTCATCGAACACTCCGTAGGTGGGCAAAAAGAACTTGCGATAGACCTGGACGGGCTTCAGCGTGCCGTTGTCCCACGCCAGATACGCTGCGCTATTGTGGAGGGTCTCGTTGTGGCGTTCGTAAAAGCCGACGATCAGATCCGTCGGGCGAGTTAGCCCTTGCAAGTGAGGGTTCAATCCTGCAGCGAGTTGATCGACTGAAAGCGCGCACTCGAGCACGCCGCCTTCAAGGAAGTATCCGCATGCAGCCGATTCCGAGAACAGAACGACGTCTGCACCCGATTCGCTCGCTTGGACCGCCAGCTCTCCAATCCGGGCCAGGTTCTCGGGCACCTTTGCTTTGTTCGGTGCGAACTGAACGCTCGCCAGACGGTACTGCGACATGCCGCCAAGTGTACCGATCATTCGGGCTGCTGCCATTTTGGAAAGCCGCGATCCGGCGCGAGCGCTTCCAACGATTCATGGACCAGCTTGCCCCAACTGCTGGGCTTCATCGCCGTGCCAATGAGCAGGCCCTTTTCCGCGCGAGTCATGGCGACGTAGAGCACACGCTGCTCTTCGGCGGAGCCCTCGTCGGCCACCCGGTCTTTCAACCATTTCGAGGCCATGGAGTGCTCAAGTTTGCCCACGTGCACGAGGCCAAGTCCGCGGTGAACGAGGCTGCCGGACGAGCGGACTTTCCGGATGTTCTCGTGCACCGAGGGGATGATGACGAGCGGGAATTCCAGCCCTTTGGACTGGTGGACGTTCATCAGGGTCACGCTTTCTTCCGATTGGCTGCTCCAGTCGGCGTCCTCTTCTTCGTGCCGGAGCATCAGGACTTTGCGGAGTTGGTCGGCAAACTCGATCGGGGTCGCCGTGGGCTGGTTGACGGCCATGATGAGCAGCTTGTTGAGGTTCGCCACTTCCAGCGGGGCATCTGGGAGCCTCGCGATTTGGATTTGCAGCGGCGAGTGATGAAGAATTTTGCCAATGAGCTCCCAGGCGCGAATGCGGTCGGCCTCCTCACAGGCAGGCAGAAACCAAGCTAGGAACCGCGCCAGTGCATCTGCGTCCTCAGCGGTTGGGCACTCAAACGTGGAGCATGCCGCGCGGACTGAAGTGCCCGCAGCCTTGGCCTTCACGGCGAGCTGAATAACGCTATCGAGCGAGAGCCCGCCGATGGGGGAATGGAGCGTGCACAAGAGCGCGAAATCGCTGTTCGGGCGGGCGGCGGCTTCAAGTGTGTTCGCCACATCGCGCAGGGTCATTCGGGCATAAAAGCGCTTGCTGCCCTCATGCCGCACCGGGACGCTCAGCTTCCGCATGGCGGTCACGTACATCTGGCTGTGAGTCTTGTTACGCGTGAGGATCGCGATGTCGGAGTAGCGCGGCGGGATCGGCAGACCCAGAGCGTTATCTTGAACCACCGCCCGTACGAGCTCGGCCAAGCCGTGCGAATCGCGCTCGGGGAATGCCCAGGTGGCCGCTGATCCTTTGAGCGCATCGGGCCGGGCTTGCATCGGCGAGTAGTCCTCGCCCCAACGCTCGGCGAAGACGGCATCCACCATTCGCAGCACCTCCGATTCGCTCCGGAAGTTTGTGGTCAGCGCAAGCGTGGGGGTGATGCGCGTGCGACGAACAAACTGCTCGCTATCGGCGTTGCGGAAACCGTAGATACTTTGCTGCGGGTCGCCGACCAGCATCATTTGATGCGGATCGAGCTCTTCTAAAAGGCGGTACTGAACGGGGTTGAGGTCTTGCGCTTCGTCCACCAAAACCACCTGGTATTGGTCACGCAGTCGTTTGGCCGTGAGGGTGTCGCTCTCCAGCAGCCTCAGAAGCATCGATTCAAGCAGGTTGTAATCCAATTGGTAGAGCCGTTTGAGGCGCGACTCCAGGCGCCGCCAGACCCGGATCGCGAGCTGCACCGCGCCGCAAGTGATCTGAAAGCCCCGGTACGGCTCTTCCTTTTTCTTGGTCGCATTTTCCCATTGCAATGCGAACTTGGAGTGGGGTTTGGGATCGCCCGCCATCGCAGTTAAGTACGCTTCGGCCAGGGTTTCCGCCGAGAGATAGCGGCGCCCCAGGTGGTCCGTAGTCCACAGAGTGCCGCGCAACGAATCCATGATGTGGTTCACGCGGCGGGCAATTTCGTCATGCACCAGGGGCCCTCCGCCAAAGCTCACTTTGCCCGCGTACTCCTTCAGAAACATCTCGATTTCGGGCGAGTCGTGGTGGTTCAGCGAAATCTCGTCCAGCAGAATCTCTTCTCGGAGCAGGGCCACTTGGTCGCTGGGCATCACCGAGTATTCCGGGTCGAGCGCCGCGGCTAGCGCATTCTCGCGAAGCGACCTTTCGCAGAAACTGTGGATGGTCGAAATGGGTCCGGTTTCTGCAAGCTGGGCTTGGTCCTTCAGACCCTCCGCACGGAGCTGTTCGACAATGCGCCGCCGCATTTCAGTAGCCGCTCGGGTCGTGAACGTGATGGCCAAGATCGAATCGGGCGAGATGCCGTCTTGCACCACGTGACGCAGGTAGCGTGCGGTCAAGACGCGGGTTTTGCCCGACCCCGCCGAGGCTCGCAGCATCAATCGCGGGCCATCGAACTCAACCGCGGCACGTTGTTCGGCGGTCAGGGAATCCAGCAAGTTCATTCTGCACCCTCCGCCATGGCCGGGCCAAGGTGGTCCTCGACCAGCGCCTGCGAATACCGGCAAAGCTCACCCAGGTTGCAGCGTTCGCAGTGCTCGCCGCGTTTGGGTTGCATGTGGCCGGCTTTCAGATCTTCGACACTGGCGACCAGGAGCTTCTTCATTTCCTGAATCCCGACGTCGCGCACGTCACGGAGCGGGATGATTTCGGTGAGCAGATCTTCACCCTTTTTGGCCACGCCGGCAGAACCGGTGCTGTCGTTCAAGACGATCAGCTTTCGACCCCCTCGCAGCGACTGAAACTCTAGGGCGACATCGCGTTGGTCCTTACTCAGCATGGTGCAGAGCAGCAGCATCACCTCGATCCAGTAGCGGCTGTCCGGCTTGATGGGGTCTTTTCCGGTGAGCTGAGTGGACTGAGTATAGAATCGCAGCGTCTTCTTGTCGCGAATCTCGGCGACGCCATCGACTGTCCCGCTGAGCGTGATGGGCTGGCCCGCAATCGTGATTTGCGAGCGGGTCGCCACGTCGCCGAGCCGGGTACGGCCCTTCGAAACAGGATGGGGCTGCCAGTAGTCGCGGGCATCCCGCTCGTTCGCCAGCAGCTTGTCTATGGCCTCCTCCAGGATGCTTTGAAGTAGCTTCAGTTCGGTGCTGTCGACTTCGGTAGAAAGCTCGGCGAGAGCGTTTTTGGTGGCGTGGCTGAGCGCCTCCGGAGCCATTTCAAGCGTGTCGAGGTTAAACAAGTTTGCTTCTTGGGCAATGCGGAAAAGCAGGCTCAGATGCTTTTGAGAAGGACCATTGGGAGCCAACCCCAGCATTTTGTTGGCGACGGCGCGGAAGGGGCACTCGCGGGCGATCGAGAGGACTTTGTAGGAAACACCTTCTTCGAACGCAGGCCGGACCATGGCCCGGCTCTCCTCAAGGTGAAGCGACGGGCGCTCGGGCACGTGGCGCGGGCCATCCAGCGCCTCGCGGATTTCTAGGTCTTGGGTCACGAGGCAGTTCGCCCGGTCGGGCACGATTTGCGAACCTAGAATCTCGACTTGTTCGCTCTCCGGATAGGCGCGGAGCACGTCCTCCACGAAGCCCGACCTGATCGCCTGCCGATCGCCGCTCATCCGGGGGACCATGAACACGAGCCGGGTTCGGGCCGCCGCGCACAGCCGCAGGAACCCTGGACGTTGCTCGGCGGCATGCGTGTGCGAGTCGGGGATCTCTACAGCGTGAGACTTCAGCTCACGGATCGCGGCTCGGTCGCTATCAAAGAGGATCGGGTCCTCGCTGCGGCGGCGCGGGTAGACGCCCTCCACCGCGTTGAGCACGATGACAAGGTCCACAACGCCTAGCTCTTGGGCACTGGAAACCACCCGAATGCCGTGGCGGCGGGTTGGCACGGCGGTCTCTTCCCGTTGCCAAACGCGCTCGGCGAGGAGGGCAAAGGCGCGCAGGTTGAGGGCCGCAGACCCCTTGGCCGACATCACCGCCGCGTATCCGCCGAGCGAACGCAGAAGGGCAGTCACAGCGCCCCGGTCGGCATCGGCATGCCAGTCGTCGCGCCGGTTGAGTCGTTCGGTAAAGATTTCGAGCCGGGTGAACCTCGCAAGCTCGGCGTGCCAGGCGGCGAGCGTGATCGGCTGCACCGACGCCTGCTTTCGCCATTCAAGCAGCGCGACCAGGGGCGCAAATTCTTCGGCTGCTCCAGCCACCCAGGCCTCTAGGCCCGCCCAGGTCTCGTTTGGGCCGTTGAGCAGCAATTGGCACTGTCGCCGCAGTTCCTGCTGGTGATCCGGGGCTAACCGGAAGTAGCTGGACGCCATCAGCTTGGGAATCTCCCGGATGTCGTCATGGCCGAGAGCCTTGAGGCATTGCAGCACGAGGGCACAAAAACCGTTGGCGAGCAGCGGCATTGGAAGCCGTGCGTCCAGAACCGGGCGGCCGCTTCCGTCGCCATCGCCCAAGAAGCGGGGCGAGGCGGCGATGAGGAGCGGGACGTAGAGATCGCGGTCGGGCACCACGATGCCCATCCTGTGTTCGAGGATCCCTTCGGATCGCGCACGCAGACACGCGCGCAGCGCCCAATTGACTTCCGCGACCGGATCGGGCACGCTGAAAGTACGGATTTGCGGATGCTGCAGGCTGGAGTCTGGTGCTTCCTCAAAAACCTGATGAATCCAACTCGGCTCGGGTGCTGGCGGGAGCGGTTTTCCGAGGACCGCTTCGAAGTTGGCACGGTATGCCGGAGTGGGCGCGACCGCATCGCAAAGCAGCTCAATCCGCGCGCCGAGCTTGACCAGGCATGGGATCGAGGCGAGGAGGTCGGGAAGGGGCTCTTCGCCGCAAAGGATAAGTATCCGTGGCGAGAAGTCGGGAATCGGGGCAAGCTCCGCCACGGCGGCCAGGAGTTCGGTCGACGTGCAGCGCTGAAGCTCGGTGAGCTCTCGGCTCAGACTGGAATGCAAGTCGGCGATTTGCAGAACCTTATCGGGTTGCGCGGCAAAAAAGGCGGCTTGGCGCAGGTCCGAAGGGGAGACTTGCCAGTGGCGTAGCTCGCGCAGGGTGCGGCGAAGGGCTTCGTGCAGGCCGGGGAGCTCGCGAGTGGCGCCGAGTGGGCTCTCTGGCTGTAGTTCTTCGCAGAGCACTTCTAGGAGCGCCAGCACCTCGGTATCGCGCGCCATTATCGGCAGCGGCTGGCAAGCGAACCGCAGGATGCGCCCCAGCATGGCCGGAAACGGCATGATCTCAATTTGGTCCTCGTCGTCGAAATGCTCGAGAGTCGAACGGAGCGCGACCAGTTGGCTCTCGTGCAGCGCGGTCAGCCACCCTTCCTTCTTGGCGAAAGCCCGCACATGGTGCTGATATTGCTCTGGCCTGGGGGCGATGCGTTGGATTCGGAGAGAGCCTTTCGACATCAGCGGTGTATGATGGCGTCGGTGACCCCACGAGTATGGACCCGATCGCGACAATGGCTAGGCAATGTGCTGCCTGCGGCACTGAGTCTACCCATCTTGTTCATCGGCATCATGCTGTTCAAGGTGGACGATCCGTTCTCAGGACCCGGGCTATGGTTGATCCTGGCCTTTCCGCTTTTCGGCTGGATTAGCCTCAACCTCTTGGGGCTTTGCACCAACGCATTGATGCGCGACGAGATGGGCCGCCGGTATGGGCGCGAGTACGGGACTGCGCCTGACGAGCTTTGGTTTGTGGGAATGGCCCGGCCCAAGTTCCAGAGCCTCCTCGATCCGCATGAGGAAGTGGCGCTGATTTGGCGCGACGGCGATACAGTGCATATCATGGGCGATCTCACGCGCCATGCGATTCTGCAATCCAGCATTGTTGGCATCAAACTGCGCCGTAACGTCCATAGTTGGGTGCTGCTTGGCGGATGGATTCAGCTGACTTGGCAGACCCCCGACGGCTATCAGGAGTTGTTTCTGGAACCTCGGCAGCGCAACACGCTGCTGGCCAATCGCCGCCTGCGCCGTCGGTTGGCTGCGTTTTTAGCGGGCTCGGGCTAGCCGACGGCAGACTCGGTTAGAGTCAATGACTTCGCGCCTGCGTCGAGTGTGGCCATTACTCCCAGAGGAAGGATATGGTTGTTGCCGATATGCCCAAAGCTCAGCCCCGAAAAGGCTGGTATCCCAATGGCTTGGCAGCGGTCCAGAAGGACCTGCTCCATGTTAAAGGTCTCGTTGGCAGGCGTTTTGTCGGGTTCCTCGCCCGGGCGACGCCGCTCGCGGAAATCGCCAAAAATGATGCCTTCGGCGTCTTTGAGCTGACCGGTTAGCAGAAGGTGGGTGAGCATTCGGTCCACTCGGTAGGGGTCCTCCCCGATATCTTCAAGGCAAAGGATGCAGCCCTTGAGGGATGGCAGGTAGGGCGTCCCGGCGAGCGCAACCACCAGCGAGAGATTGCCCGCCACAATACGGCCGCGGCCCTTTCCGGGCACCAGAGTCGTTTTGGGCGCGCCGCCCTCGACCGGGTGGAGGACCGTTCCAAACGGCTGCGACACTGTCACGATGGGCAGGCTCGACCGACTGAATTCGCTCCAGCGCGATTCCGCGCATGGGCCGTGGAAAGTCACGACGCCGCTACGCGCTAGGAACGCCAGATGGAGCGCGGTGATGTCGCTGAATCCCATGGTCACAATGGGGCGTCTGCGCATGGCGTCGTAGTCGAGGGCGGGCAGAATACGCATCGCGCCATAGCCGCCTCTCAGGTAGAGGATTCCGGCGATTGTCTCGTCCCGGAGAGCGGTGTTGAGGTCCTCTGCGCGTTGGCCGTCGGTGCCGGCGAGGTAACCGTAGCGGGCCGTCGCGTTTTTCGAAACAACGGGCTCCCAGCCTAGCGAGCGAATCTTCTCGCTGGCCGATTCGAGGTGCTGTGGACCGTCGGCAGCGCCCGCAGGACTGGTGATGGCGATGCGGTCACCCGGCTTTAGTGCGCGCGGAAGTTTGGGCTTGCCAAGCGGCTTTGCCGCGGCTCCGACGGCAAGACCGAGCGCGGCTGCGGCGCCACCCACTATCAAACTTCTCCGAGAAATCTCATCGCTCACGTTGCTCTTTTACCAGCAACCGGCGCTCGCGCATGACCAGCGGCGCAAAACGCACGCCATCAATGATGTAGCGCTTAAACATTCGCTTGGGCTCCATGGCCAAACGGTGGGTCCACTCAAGCCCGGAGCGGCGCATCCACTCGGGGGCACGATTACGCATGCCCAAATAGAACTCCATGCTCGCGCCGATCATGAGGGTGAGCGGCATCGCGTCGCCTAGATGCTGGTGCAAGTGCAGCGTCATAAACTGCTGCTTGGGAGCTGCAATGCCCATCACGAGGAACTCCGTTTGTTCGCGCTGCGCTACTTCCAGCAGCTCTTGGTGGACTTTTTCCACGGCGGCGGTATCTTCGAGGCGATAAAAGGGCGGCTGGTAAGCGACGACATTCGGCATCTCCAGCTTGAGCTTTTCGGCGATTTCGGCGTTCGCGACGACGATCAATACGCGCCGCCCGCTTTGGCACAGGCGCTTCCAGAGGATGGGGAAGAGGTCGGCCCCGGTGAGGCGGGAGCGCAGCGGTCGGCCCAGCCAGCGGCTCGCCCAAACGATCGGCATGCCGTCTGGGAGGACAAACGCAGAGCGAACGAATTTCGCGCTGGTCTCAAGCAGCTCCGGCTTGTTAAACTGCACCAGGTAGTCCACGTTGGGCGTGATGACGTACGGGTCCGCGTCCGCAGATCGGGGATGACGCAGGATGGCTTCCGCAACTTCTTCAAGCGTGGCCTCGGAAACGAAATCGAGCCCAAAGAGCCGCTGGGTTTTGAGTTCGGGTGTGCTCATGATGGTCTTTGGACGGCCACTCGGACGTCGCCTTGCCGCCGGGTCCAGCCCCGCGAATCGCAGTATTCCAGCAACGGGATGGCGTACTTGCGGCTGGTTTGAAGTTTATCTTTGAACTCGGAAGCCGAGAAGCTGCCTTCGATTTCTTGAATGATCCGCTGGACCTCCGCGAGTTGGGCGATGGTGTAGAACATCTCCTCCTCGACCCGCAACAGTCGCTTGGCTTGCACGCCGACTTTCAGGATTTCCTCGATGGCCTGCGGGGGGACGTGCACTTCGCTGGTGAGGGTCCGAACGCCGGGAACCGAGAAACCGGCCGCATTGAGCACAGCTTCGACACGCTGCAGGAGGGTTTCTTGGCGCGCGTTGAGCTGGACGGCGAAGTCGACATGCGCGATTTTGTTGCCTTCTACGCGGAGGCGGCCCCCCTCAGCGAGAGCGGAGAGGATCCGGTTAAGCGGTTTCTCGGCCCAGTTCAGCCGGGCCTCGCGTAGAATGATCTCGCGGGGCGCGCCCGACTCGGTGGGGTGGGCTGCGTGCCATTCCAGGAGCGTGCGTTCCAGGTGCTCGGTCGATTCGCTGAACGCTTCGGGCGAGAACCAGAGCCCGGCAAAACCGAGCAACCTCCCATCGGCGAGAAGACCTTCGAAGATGTCGCCCAGTTGTTGTGGCGTCATGCCGACGACCCGGCAGATCGCCTCGGTTTTGACCCCGCGTGGTTCATTCGCGATGGCGGCCACCACCCTCTCTTCGATGGATGCATTGAGGTCGAGGGCGGCGGCGTCTTCGTTTTTTCGGCGACGCTCGGCCATCACCACCCGGACTCGCCCGCCGCCCAACACCCTCGAAGGGCTGTAGCTCCGCAGGATAAACGGTTGGCCGGTGACCGCCGCGGTCGCTCGTTCCAGGCGCACTTGCGGGTTATCGGGGTCCTCCTCGTTGAAGATGAGACGGCCCATCACTTCGTCGGCGCCGACCGAAAGTCGGACTCGCTCCATGTGCTTTGGGGCCTCAAGCCAACGGATGGCTAAATCCATGCACTGCGTGGCGAAGGCGGTACCGGGCTTGGCGAGAATGCAACCGCGCGGCACTTCTTCTAGCTCCACGCCGCCGAGTCGCACTGCCGTGCGCATGCCGAATTCCGCATCGCTTTCATCGTGCTCGTGCCGCTGCACGCCCCTGATTTTCACGCTGCTGCCTTGGGGTTGTAGCTCGGCTTGCTCGCCGGCGGTGAGCTGACCCTGCATGAGCGTGCCGGTCACGACCACGCCTTGACCCTTGACCAAGAAGCTGCGGTCGACGGGCAAGTACCAGTTTCCGCCCTTGCTGGCGGGTTTCGAGCTTAGCGCTTGGGTGAGCGCGGCCTGCAGCTCTGGGATCCCCTCGCGGGTGATGGCCGATACCGGGACGATGGGGGCGTCGCCGAACCGGGTGGTCTCTAGCAGGTTTCGAACTAAGAGGGTGCTGAGCTCGAGCACGCCGGGCTCGGCGAGATCGCTCCTGGTGAGCGCCACGACCATCGACTCGATGGGGAGCAGATCAAGCACGCGTAGGTGCTCCTCGGTTTGTGGCTTGGGGCCCTCATCGGCGGCGACGCAAAGCAGCGCCACATCCACGCCGAGCGCGCCGACCAGCATATTGGCGAGGAAGCGTTCGTGGCCCGGAACATCGACGATGGAGACCTGACCGACTCCAGGCAGTTCAAGAAAAGCAAATCCGAGGTCGATGGTCATGCCGCGCCGCTTTTCTTCCGGCAAGCGGTCGGCGTCAATGCCGGTCAGGGCTTGGATGAGGCTGGTTTTGCCGTGGTCTACGTGGCCGGCGGTCCCGATGAGGCGTGCCATCTTAGCGTGCCAACTCGGGGTAAACGGTCATTGTGAGTTCACCATCGCGGCAGATCCAGAGTTCAAAATCGCCGTTGCTGCATGCCGCTCCGAACTCACCCTCTTTGCTGATGGCGAACACCACGCACGGGAGGTCGCACTCTTTG